>JBBRHH010000294.1:0-7483 GCA_038222915.1 Tepidisphaerales bacterium | reverse complement strand
TGGATGAAGCGGTGAAAGTGGGGAGGACACCGTGGGCAGCGAAAGTATCGTTGCAAACGCGCACACTTCGCTACAGCCAGATGAAGTGGGTGACGATGACGGGGCTGGAACATCACTGGATGGATTCGCGGTTGGACGCGGAGGTGATGGATCGGACGCACGTGTTGGTGACGACGAAAAACGTCAGCTCATTTCTGCTCGATGATCCGTTCAACGCCGTCGAAGATCGCGACGCTCCAATCGAAGTGAAGATCGATTCCAAGGCGTTTACGGTTTCACGAAGTGAGATGAAGACGAAGAAGGCGGGGTTCGCGAAGTCGGCGGATGGCTGGGCGCGGTTGACGGCAGCGCCGGCCGGGTTGCAGAAGCGGCTAGGGCAACAGGGACCGATCGATGATGTGTTTCTGGAACCGTTTCTGGTGGTGACGCCGACGGGGAAGTCGGTCAGTCCGGCCATTCAGACCTGGGTGGATTTTGAGTTGAAGCACTTTCAGGAGCGGTGGCAGGAAGTGTTTCGGGGGGACTTGCGGGTGAAGAAGGATTCGGAGGTGACGGCGGAGGATATCGAGAAATATCACCTGGTCGTCTGGGGCGATGAATCATCGAATCTATTGATTGCAAAGGCCGCGACGAAACTGCCGGCCAAGCGGTTGGGCGATTCACTGGCGATTGGCGATGAGAAATTCGCGTCTGCCACGCATGTGCCGGTGCTGATTTATCCCAATCCGCTGAACCCGGCAAAGTACATCGTGCTGAACAGCGGGCCGACGTTTCGCGAGGAGGATGACCGGAGCAATTCGCTGCAGAATCCGCGATTGCCGGATTGGGCGATTCTTGACGTGACGGTGCAGCCCGACGGAAAGTCGCCCGGGAAGATTGAGGACGCCGGATTTTTTGACGAACAGTGGCGGTGGCAGCGGCGGGCTGCCACGCAACCGTCGGACGCGAAGTAGCCGCTACTTCGCGTCAGGCTTTGGGGCGTCCTTCTTGAGGCCGTCGAGGACTTCGGCGATGGGTTCCTTGCCGGTGTACTTTGGCTTGCGGTCGGTGAGGGTTTTCAGGCGGACGTTTTTGAACCAGACGGGCGCGGCGCTGTAGTTTTGAAGGCCGACGAAGCCTTCGCGCGGGAGAGCACCCATCGCGTTCGGAAATTTATTGTGGGTGCCGTCGGGGTTCTTGTGGGCTTCGGTCCACTTATCGAGATCGGCCTTGACGATTTCCTTGCCGTTGAGCTCGACAGTGATGTTGGGGCCGTTGGCAGTGATCTTGAAGTGGTTCCATTCGCCGACAGGCTTGTTGGCGTCCACCGAGGCGTGGACCAACTCGTAAAGAGCGCCGTTGCCGTTTTCGGCATCCCAGGGGATTTTGTAATCGACGCCGTCGAGGATCTGGACTTCCATGCCGGTGTTTACTTCCTGGTTGTTGTTATGCGTCCGGATGAAGACGCCGCTGTTGGCTTTGTGGTTTGCGCCGACTTTGAAGTCGAGCTCGACGGCGTAGTCGCAGTAGCGCTGTTTGGTGAAAAGGGATTTGCCGGCTTTGGCTGGATAGAGTTCGCCCTGATCGTTGACGGCCCAGACGCCGGGGGCGGGGGTTTCCCAGGCGTTGAGATCTTTGCCGTCGAAAAGGATTTCGTAGCCGTCTTTATCGAGGCGGGGTTCGTAGGTTGTATTGGGGGCGTCGGCGGCTCGTGTGCCGATGACCAGTGCGAAGGCCGTACAAACGAACGTCAAAAGACCCAATTTCCTCATCGCCGGCTCCTTAAGTGATTCGTGTTGCTGAGAATACGCTTCAAAGGAAATAGTCGCGATCATTGCCGTCGTTGCGGGCGTAGAAGTTTCTTCCATGGTGGTTTCCACCAAACGGCTTACCCATGGTAATAAGGACGCTGGCCCGATGCGGCAAATGCTTGTAAGAGCCCCTGTTGTGGAGAATCCGCGGATGCGATTGATTCCGATTTTGACACTCGCCTTGATGTTGTTGGGCGCGGGCGCGGCTTGTGCTGCCGAGGCCGACAGTGCGGAGCTTCAGTTCTTTGAGAGCAAGGTGCGGCCGCTGCTGGTCGAGCGCTGCTATAAGTGCCATGCGACGACTTCGGTAAAGCTAAAGGGTGGGTTGCTGCTGGATAGCGCCGACGGCTTGGCCAAGGGGGGCGAAAATGGGGCGGCGGTGGTGGCGGGGCATCCGGAACAGAGCCGGCTGATTGAGGCGATTGGTTACGGGAATGTTGATTTGCAGATGCCGCCGAAGGGGAAGCTATCGGATGAGCAGATTGCCGACCTGACAAAGTGGGTGAAGATCGGGGCGGTTTGGCCGAAAGAGGCAACGGCGAAACCGGTGGCGGTTGCAGGCGTTACTGCCTTCGATCTGCAGAAGCGCAAGGCGGAGCATTGGGCGTGGCAGCCGGTGAAGTCGCAGACGCCTCCGGCGGTTGCGAACGGTGCGTTTGTCAAAGATCCAATCGATCAATTTATTCTGGCGAAGCTGGAGGCAAAGGGATTGGCGGCAGCGCCGCCGGCCGATCGACGGGTCCTGCTTCGGCGGGCTTATTTTGATTTGATCGGGCTGCCACCTTCGCCGCAGGCGGTGGATGAGTTTCTGGCGGACAATTCCCCCAACGCATTTGAGAAAGTGGTTGATAAGCTTCTGGCCTCGCCGCAATTTGGAGAACGGTGGGCGCGGCACTGGCTGGATCTGGTGCGCTACGCCGAGAGTTACGGGCATGAGTTTGATTTTCCGATCGAGCATGCGTGGCAGTACCGGGATTATGTGATTCGGGCACTGAACAGCGATGTGCCGTACAACCAGCTTGTGACCGAGCACATCGCCGGGGATTTGCTGGATAAACCGCGTATCCACCCGGCGGAGGGATTCAACGAATCCATTATCGGGAGCGGGTTCTGGTATTTCACAGAGCAGACGCATTCGCCGGTGGATGTGCGGCAGCATCAGTCCGACCGGGTAGACAATCAGATCGACACAATGGGGAAGGCGTTTCTGGGATTGACGCTTGGGTGCGCGCGGTGCCACGACCACAAATTTGACGCGATCAGCCAGAAGGATGTTTATTCGCTTTGGGGATTTGCGGAGAGCTCGCGACGGCAGGTTGCGCTGCTGGACCCGCAGGGAAAGATTGCGGCGGCGGTGGGGCAGTTGAAGGCCGTCCAGAGCGATGGCGATAAGTTATTGGCCGATGCGGCGCCTGCGCCGGATCGAGCGGCACATGATGTTGCCGAGTATCTGCTGGCGGTACGCGAGCTGGCGACTACGCCGAGCGTGAACGCTGAAGAAGTGGCACAGTTGCATGGCCTGGATCTGGCGCGGCTGAAACAGTGGCAGGGGGCGCTGGCGGACAAGGCGACTGCTGATCCGGCGCACCCGCTGTTTGCCTGGGCGAACCTTTCGAAGCTGGCGGCGGATGCAAAGGCCGAGGCGTTTACTGAGGCCCGGACGCGCGCGGTTGCTGCGACGGCGGATGCGTCGAAACGCGCGACTGAGTCTGCGGCGCGGACGTTGCTTTTCAAGGATTTTCACGACGGCAACTTCAATGGCTGGTTTACGACCGGATGGTCGTTTGGCGATCGTCCGACGCAGGTCCAGCAGTTGGATCTGAAGGCCAAAACGCTTCGGGCTGTCGATGCCGGCGTTGCCAGCAGCGGATCGCTTTCGCCTCGGTTGAAGGGCGTGCTTCGATCGCCGACGTTTACGTTGGATTGCGATCAGATTCTCTATCATGTGGCCGGCAAGGGTTGCTCCATCCATCTGGTGATTGATGGGTACATGATGGACCAGTTTCAGCCGTTGCTGTTTGGCGGCGCGCTGTTCAAGGTGGAGAACGAACAGTTTATGTGGCAGCGTCAGGGTGGGGACATTGGCCGGTACAAGGGGCAAAGTGCGTACATTGAGATTGTGGACGATGGGGATGGGTGGATTGGCGTGGATCAGATCCGGTTTGCGAATAAGGATGCGCCGCCGCCGTCCGTGCCGCCAAGCCCGCTTAATACTGTCATCCTGAATGATGCGTCGATTACCTCGATACAATCGCTGTCTGCTTCTTACGGAAAGTTGTTTGCCGAATCATTGACGCAGTGGCATGCCGGGAAATCGGATGCGGCACATGGCGAACTGATCAAGTGGGCGCTGGAGCACAATCTGCTGGATGTGGATGCGGCCACGACGAAAGTGGCGGCGCTGGCGGCCGGGCTGACGGAGAAGGCCGGGCATTTGTCGGAGCCGATGCGGGTGATCGCGGCGACGGATGGGACCGGGATTGACGAGCATGTGTTTGTGCGCGGAAGTCCAAAGGCTGTTGGAGTGCCTGCGCCGCGGCGGTTTCTGGAAGCGATTGCCGGGTCGAATCAGAAGGCGATTTCCAGCGGCAGTGGCCGGCTTGAGTTGGCGCAACGCGTGACCGATCCGGCAAATCCGTTGTTTTCGCGCGTGATTGTGAATCGGCTCTGGCATCATCTTTTTGGGGTTGGAATTGTGGCGTCGACGGACAACTTCGGCGTGCTGGGCGAACGGCCTACGCATCCGGAGCTTCTGGATCACCTGGCGACGCGTTTTGTGAACGATGGGTGGTCGATGAAGAAGGTGATCCGCGCGATCATGCTTTCGAGCACCTATCAAATGTCGAGTAAGGCTGGCGATGCAAAGGCCGAGGAACTTGACCCGGACAACAGACTGCTGCACAGGGCACGGCTGCGACGCCTGGAAGGGGAGGCGATTCGCGATGAGATTCTGAGTGTGTCGGGGCGGCTTGATCCGAGCCTGTATGGGAACAGCGTGAATGTGTTTTTGACATCTTTTATGGAGGGGCGCGGCCGGCCTGGTTCGGGGCCGCTGGACGGCGGCGGACGGCGGAGCATTTACCTCAGTGTCCACCGGAATTTTCTGCCGCCGATGATGCTGGCGTTTGATACGCCCATTCCGTTCAGTTGCATGGGGCGGCGGAGCGTTTCCAATGTGCCGGCGCAGGCGCTGATCATGATGAACGATCCGTTTGTCGTGCAGCAGGCGCAGCTTTGGGCGAAGCGGACTGCGGGCGCGGCGGATGTTTCTCCGGCGAAGCGCATTGAAAAGATGTATGTCACGGCTTTCGCTCGGCCGGCGAGTGAAGATGAGATTCGGATCGCAACGGCCTTTCTCGATCAGCAGGGGGAGGCGCTTGGGCTGAATGGGGAGCAGCGGTTGAGCGATGAGCGGGTGTGGGCGGATCTGGCGCACGCGCTGATGAATACGAAAGAGTTTATTTTCCTGGAGTAATTGTGTCTCACTGCCGTCGATATATGCAGGCTCCGTTGACCCGCCGCCAGATGCTTTCACGGTGCGCGGGCGGATTTGGCGCTGTCGCGCTGGCCGCGCTGATGGGGGATCGCGCTTTTGGCGGCGATGTCGTTGCGGCTCATTCTTCGAACGGGCTCGCCGCGAAGCCACAGCATTTTTCGGCCAAGTGCAAGAACGTGATCTTTCTGTACATGGATGGCGGACCGTCGCAGATGGATACGTTTGACCCAAAACCGCTGCTCACGAGCGAGCACGGCCAGCCGTTCAAGATGAAGAAAGAACCCACGCAGTTCAACAATAACGGGAACACGCTCGGGAGCCCGTGGAAATTCAAGCAGTATGGCCAGAGCGGATTGCCGGTGAGCGATCTGTTTCCGAATGTGGCCGAGTGTGTGGATGATCTGGCGTTTATTCGATCGATGACGAGCATGTTTTCGGAGCACACGGCCGCGAATTATTTCCTGCATACGGGGAGCGGGTTGCAGGGAAGGCCAAGCATGGGGGCGTGGTTTAATTATGGGCTTGGGAGCGTATGTCAGAATCTTCCGGGGTTTGTGGTTTTGAACGGCGGACTGATTCCGGTGGGCGGGCTGGATAATTTCAACAGCGGGTTTTTGCCGGCGACGTATCAGGGCTCGGTGTTTAAGACGGGGGATCAGCCGGTGGCGAATATCAAACCTACCGAGTCGAAGGCGATCTTGCAGCGGAATAAGCTGGACCTTACGCGGCAACTGGACCGCGGTGTTTTGAGCCAGCTTGGGCATGCGGATGCGATGGAGTCGGCGATCGCCAATTCGGAGCTGGCGTTTCAGATGCAGTCGGCCGTTCCGGATCTGATGAATCTGAGCGGGGAAACCGAAGCAACCAAAAAGATGTATGGACTGGATTCGACTTACGGTCCTACAAAGATTTTTGCGAACGAGTGCCTGGTGGCGCGGCGGCTTGTGGAGCGGGGCGTTCGATTTATTGAGCTTACGTGTCCGGCCGTCGGTGGGGACCGGTGGGATCAGCACGATGGCCTCAAACAAGGGCATGAGAACAATGCACGCGCAGTGGATCAGCCGATTGCGGCGCTGCTCAAGGATTTGAAGTCACGCGGATTGCTGGAATCGACGCTGGTGGTGTGGGCCGGGGAATTTGGCAGGACGCCGTTTGCGCAGGGGTCGAATGGGCGGGATCATAATCCGTTCGGATTTACGGTGTGGCTGGCGGGCGGCGGGGTCAAGGGCGGCATTGCGTATGGGGCGACAGACGAATACGGGTACAAGGCGGTTGAGAACAAGTGTGAGATGTACGATTTACATGCGACGATGATGCACTTGCTGGGGCTGAACCATAAGAAGGTGACATTTCGGTGGGGCGGCCGGGATATGCGGCTGACGGATGTGCATGGGGAGTTGATTGAAGGGATTCTGGCTTAGAGGGCGCGGAGAAAGTTCCGGGCCCGGAATGGGTGGATGAAACTTCAGATTTGAGGATTGCTGCGCGCCTTGTTGAAATCAGGCGAGGGCGCTTGAAACGCCCAGGGCTTTGGCCATGGTTTCGCCGATGGTGGCGGGGGTTTCGGCAATGCTGATGTTGGCCGCTCGAAGGGCAGTGATCTTGGTTTCTGCGCTGCCTTCGCCACCGCTTATGATTGCGCCGGCGTGGCCCATGCGACGGCCGGGAGGGGCGGTGCGGCCGGCGATGAAGGCGGCCACGGGTTTCCTTACATTTTGCTTCACGTATGCAGCAGCGGCTTCTTCGTCGCTGCCGCCGATTTCACCGATGACGATGATGCCATCGGTTTCGGGGTCTTTGTTGAAGCGCTCGAGGAGCTCGATGAAATTCAGGCCTTTGACGGGGTCGCCGCCGATGCCGACACAGGTGGTCTGGCCGATGTTGCGGGTGGAGCACTGCCAGACGGCTTCGTAAGTGAGCGTGCCGCTGCGGCTGATGATACCGACGGATTTGCCGCTTTTGGCATCTTTGCGATTCATGTGGATGTAGCCGGGCATGATGCCGATTTTGCATTCGCCGGGGGTGATGACGCCGGGGCAATTGGGGCCGATGAGGACTGATGCTGGATAGCCTTTCAAGAAAGCTTTGACCCTGACCATGTCTTCGACGGGGATGCCTTCGGTGATGGCGACAATGACGGCGATGCCGGCGTCGGCGGCTTCCATGATCGCGTCGGCGGCGAAGGGGGGCGGGACAA
>JBBRHH010000293.1:0-7503 GCA_038222915.1 Tepidisphaerales bacterium | reverse complement strand
GCCCAAATGAGAATGGCCGCCCTAAAAAAAGGCGGCCACTCATAGATCGTGTCTAAATAAGGGTTTACGCCGTACGGCTAAATTTCATCCAATTGAAATTTCCCGTGTATCCGTACTGACCATTGGTTTCAAACGCCAATTGCAACGTGTGCTGTCCGGCGCTCAGGAAAATGCCCGTCTTCGTCTGGGTGGAATAGCTCTGCCAGTTCCCGGTGTTGACAACGTTCATCGTTCCGGTCTTGTTCTGACCATCGACGACCACATGATAGTTGCCGCCAGTGCCGACCGAAGCGGTACGGACATCCAGCTTGTAGGTTCCGGCATCCTGCACGGTGAACGTGTAGTTGATCCATTCGCCCGCATGCACCCAGCCGACCGCATAGCCGCCGCCAGCATCGGTTGTGGCGCCGATATCCACGCCACCCGTCCGGAAGACGTTTCCGATATTCTGGGGGTCAGTATCGTGATATGTCGCTCCCTCAGCGCCCACGGTGTAGTTCTCGGCCTCAATTTGAATCGGTGACGTGTTGAAAGTAGCCGGTGGTGGCGGCGAGACAACTGGAGGCTGAGCGGATGTTGGCGGAGTAACTTGTCCAGCCTGACCCGAGCGCTGATACGCCAGTGTCAAAGCGGCGTACACGTCCAGCCTCGAATACGTCCGGTGAGTCACGCCATCATAAATTTTCTTGCCGCTGTCCTGCATGATCTGATTTTCCTGCTGCGGCGTAAAGCCAGGATTGATCTGGTGAATCAGAGCCGCGGTAGCGACGATCTGCGGCGCCGCCCAACTCGAGCCTTGTGCATAATTGGTCTCAACCGCGGCGCCATTGGGCGAGTTGTATGGGATCGTAACAAATTCGCTGGGCGCGAGCATGTCTACCGTGGCGCTTCGCTGCGCATCCCCGGGAATCGTGTCGAACAGCGTCGCACCGGCCGCGATGTAGCAATTCGGATCGTCACCGGGATTTCCGATTGGTACGCCCGCACCCCTGTTGCCTGCGGGTTCAGCGATGTAAACGCCTTCTCTCGCGAGGGTCGCCATTTGGCCTGAAAAGCTGGATCGGTATGGACCCGAGCCAAAGTAATCCACGAGGGACACGCCAACAATGTTGTACTTGTATTTGTTCGCAATGACCCAATCGAACGCGGCCCTCACACCCCCGTCAGTGTTTTGCTTGAGCGAAATAATCTTAACGCCCGGCGCAATCCCCTGATTGTACGCGCCGTTGAAGTAATAACCGCTTGCGGCAATCACGCCCGCCGTCCCTGTCCCGTGCGGCTCCCAACCCGGAGTTATGCCGGTATTGCTGTTGTTGTTAATGAAGTTCCAGCCCGAGATGACCTTGCCGCGCAGCACCGGATGATTCGAGTCGACTCCCGTATCGATAACGGCGATCGATTCGCCCGAGCCATTGACGCTGGGATATGCGGCGTTCGCGGCATCCAGCCGGATCGCCCGGGGAAAGTTACCCCAGTTCACCGAGAGCATTTGGCGCTCTTCAAGTTTCTCGATCGAAAAAGGAGTGGGAATCAGCGTAGTTTTATTCTCTTGCTTCGTCATAGGGAAAATCGCGCAGTAAGAGTGAGACCCCGGCGAAGGGGCAAAATCCGTTTTTTTCGACACTATTTGAAGTCCTAGACGGCGAAAGGAATTCGCCGATGTTCCGGGTGCCATGTTCAAACAGCTTTTGAACGCAGCAGGCGTGCGATACGCCCGAAGCTTGTGAAGAGATGTGACGTCTCTTCAGCTTCTAATGCGGCCACCACACTCGGGAAGGACAGCAGCCGCGAACCGGAATGGACAACTACGATGAAACAGGCAAATGGAGCCAAGCCCAATCGTGAGGGAGTTAATACTTGGGATAACCGCAGGTCGTCAACCCCATTTTAACGTTTTTGGGAAAGTTTTTTCACCCGCCCCCATTTCCACGCTCTGAGGCAGGAATTATCGGAGAAAAATCAAAAAAGAACCCTTCGGCCGCAAAGCCGAAGGGTTCTCCACCATCGCCCTCGATGGTGTGTTGATTGTGTCTGATCAATTCGTACGAGATGTATCCCACGGAGTTCGGCAGAAAATCTTTTTCAGATCAGGTTGTGGCGAACAGATAAGCCGCACCAGCGTCCGTCGCGGCAGTGTCATCGCCGGGAGCTTCGATCACGCTCTTGCCGGTTCCGAACAGATAGACGCTTGCGCCGAAGTTATCGTTCGCCGCCGGAGTCGGGTTGTTCAGCGTATAGAGCATCGTGCCGGTCAGGTCGTACTGATATGCCTGACCACTGTGCGACGCGCCGGTGTTATCGCCGGGGGCGCCGATCAACACGCGGCTCGCATTCAACGCGACCGAAGCGCCAAACTGGTCGCCGGCCGTGTTGTGCGGATCGACATATGTCGTCTTCAAGGCGAACGTCGTCGCGTCGTACAGATACGCCGCGCCATGCCCGCCATCATACGCCGCACCGATGAGAAGCTGTGTGGCGCTGGTTGAGATCGAATAACCAAACTCTTCGCCCGACGCCGGGGTCGGATTATCGAACGTGTGCTTGGCGGTCTTCACCGCGCCACGAAGCGTTCCGTCAAACATGTAAACCGCACCGGACTGGGCGGCCGTCCGGCTGTCGTAGTAGTCAGCGACAATCGGGCTCGTGCCGAACACCGCAACCGAGCTTCCAAAGTACTGGCTGCCGGCCGTCGGGTTCGTATAAGTTGCCAACACGGTTCCCTTGGTCCGGTCGAAAAGATAAGCCACGCCCGCGTTGCTGTTCTTGCAGGATGCACCGATCAGGACCATCGTGGTGCCGACGCCAACCATTGAGCAACCAAAGTTCTCCCCGACAGTCGGGCTCGGGTCCTTGAACGTCGTCACCAGGGTTCCGGAGCTGTTGAACATATAAGCGATGCCCGAAGTCGCCGCTCCGCCGTTGGCGTTATAAGCCGCCGCCAGCAGATAGCCGTCGGACGTCGTGACCACGCAGCTACCGAAGTAGTCGTTCGCGGCCAGGTTCGGCTTGGTGATGGTCCGCACCAGAGTGCCGGACGTGTTGTACTGACGCACGCAGCCAGAACCCGAGGCACCCTGGTTAGCGTTATACGACCCGATATAGATGAACGATCCGTTGGCGGCGATCGTCGACCCGAAGTGTGCCGACGCCTGCGCGGGTGGCGTGATCGTCGTCGTTGCGGTGCTGAGCGTAACCGTCATCATCTGACGCTGCTCAAGATTTTCGAGCACCATCGAACTCGACCCGTTGTTTGATTTTGATTCTTTGTTATTGGACACGATTGAAATCTCATTGCTTCCCATGACTCTCCTTGTTGGACACGTGAGATATCGAATTCATTCCGAGCGGATGCAAGAAAATTTAAATCGGGGTTTTTAATGCCGTTACGCCGGATCGACCCTGCCCTCTAACATTATGGGACGCCATGTCGCCATGGCGCTCTTCATGCAACATTAATGGGGACGTGTACAGTCTTCGCCGCGCAAGTTCGAATGAAGGTTAGGAGACTATGGACCGACTCGTTGAAATGGATCTGATGGCCGCCCCGACTGCTGCGCCCGCGCCCCTGGTCGAATTTCTCAGCCGAGACCTGAGTTGGCTGGAGTTCAACCGCCGCGTGCTCTATCAGGCCATCGACGAGCGCACCCCATTATTGGAGCGCGTTCGCTTCCTGGGCATCTTCACCACCAACCTTGACGAGTTCTTCATGAAGCGCATCGGCGCGCTCAAACGCCAGGTGGCCTCCGGCGTCGCAACCTTGACGCCCGATGGCCGAACCCCCGCCCAGGTCCTCTCGGCCATTCGCGACGCAGTCCTTCCCATGATCGTGCAACAGGGCGCAGTCTATAAGCAAATTAAGGCTCAGCTCGCGCAGAACAGCGTTCACATCCTCGAATGGGAGGAGCTCACTGAAAAAGAGCAACAGGCCGCCCACGTCTATTTCCAGCGAAACGTCTTTGCCGTGCTGACGCCACTCGCGGTCGATCCAGGCAGCCCCTTTCCGTTCATTTCCAATCTCTCCACGTCACTGGGCATTATTCTCGTGCATCCCGATCACAGCGAAAATCTCTTCGCACGTGTGAAGATCCCGGAAGTTCTGCCCAAGTGGATCAACCTCAGTACGACGTCGAGCGAATATCGTTTCGTCAGCCTGCACGAAATGATTCGCCACAACCTGCCGGATCTCTTTCCCGATCTGGCCATCGTCGATGTCATGCTCTTCCGCGTCACGCGCAACGCCGACATCGAACGCGACGAGGAAGACGCCGAAGACCTGCGGCAGCTTATGGAAGAGGAGTTGCGTCAGCGCCGTTTCGCCAACGTCGTTCGCCTTGAGCACGGCCCCGATCCCAACGCCTGGATCCTCGAATTCCTTACGACTGAACTCGACCTCATGCCTGGTGATGTCTACGAAATGCCCGGCGAGCTCGATTACGATGACCTGCGCATCATCATGGATCTTGCCATTCCCACGATGCGCTTCGACCCGTGGACGCCCACCGTCCCGCCGGCCCTTACGGACGAAGAGACAGATATCTTTGCCCTCATCCGCCACGGCGACCTGCTTCTGCATCATCCCTACGAAAGCTTCACGGCCAGCGTCGAACGCTTCATCAAGTCTGCCGCGGCCGATCCCAAGGTGCTCGCGATCAAGATGAGCCTCTATCGCACCGGCGACGACAGCCCATTCATCAAAACGCTCATCCGCGCCGCCGAAACCGGCAAGCAGGTCGTCTGCCTCGTCGAGCTCAAAGCCCGCTTCGATGAACAGCGCAACATCCTCCTCGCCAACGCCCTCGAAAAAGCCGGCGTTCACGTTGTCTATGGTGTCGTCGGACTCAAGACCCACTGCAAGGCCGCGCTTGTCGTCCGCGATGAATCCGACGGCATCCGATGCTACGCTCACATCGGCACCGGCAACTACAACTCATCGACCGCCAAGCTCTACACCGATCTCGGCCTCTTCACCTGCGACGCCGACATCACCCGCGACGTCGTCGAGCTCTTCCACTATCTCACCGGCCGCAGCCTGAAGCGCCACTATCGCAAGCTCCTCGTCGCCCCCGCGAACATGCGCGACCGTGTACTCGAACTGATCAACCGCGAGGCTGAACATGCCCAGGCTGGAAGACCGGCCGCCATCATCGGTAAGATGAACAGTTTGGAAGAGCGAAAAGTCTGCACCGCCCTGTACGCCGCATCACGAGCCGGCGTCGATATCAACCTGATCGTCCGCGGCTTCTGCACCCTCCGCCCCAATACGCCCGGCCTCAGCGAGCGGATTCGCGTCATGTCCGTCATCGGCCGGTTCCTGGAACACTCCCGCATCTTCTATTTTCGCAACGGCGCGGCAGATCCGGTCGATGGCGAGTTCTACATCGGCTCCGCCGACTGGATGTACCGCAACCTGCAGGCGCGGGTCGAAGCCGTTGTTCCAATCGAGCGGCGAAGCGCCCGCGAGCGGCTGTGGTTCATCCTTCAAACAATGTTGAGCGATGGCCGGCAGGCGTGGGACATGGATGGCGACGGGACCTACACGTTGCGGCGCGTGGAAGGTGATATCGGAACCCAGCAAACCCTGATGAACCTCGCCCGCCACGAAGCCGTCATAACGCCGGAGAAATTGAATGTGCTCCGGCATTGACCGCCGCCTTCTCTGTAACGGAAAGATCAAGACGACGCTCGGCCGCCGATTGAATCGACGAAATTTCCACCCCATTCCGCAGCGCCCACGCTTCAACGGACTTCCCGTTCTTCGTATCGATTTGAAGATCGATCGGTTTGCCCGAACTGCGATTTAAACCAATGATTCTAAAGAGCATAAGTTCATACGCACATTACCAACCGCGAAAACCGAGTAGTATCCGCATTAACACGCATTTAATGCTTCGTAGAAGTCTCGCGCCGGCTTTGCTTTGCCGCCGCCCGTCCTTATCTTCGCCGGTCTGAACCCTCTGGCCGCCGATATCTTCAATATTCTGGCCCCCATCCTGCTCATGATTGGCCTGGGTGCCCTCCTGCGCTGGAAATTCCGAATTGACCTCGGGACCCTCAGCAAACTCAATATTTACCTATTCGTCCCAGGCTTCGTATTCCACAATGTCTCCACCAGCACTCTTGGTTGGTCCACCATGGGCGGCATCGTCGCAATGACAGTTCTGCAAGTGCTCACCCTTGGCCTCATGGTGTGGGGCATCGGCAGAACGCTGCGCGTGCAACACAAAACCCTCGCCGCCATCGGCCTCGCCGTCATGTTCTACAACAGTGGCAACTACGGCCTCCCCCTCGCCGATCTCGCCTTCCATTCCCGCGGCGCGGCCGTCCAGGCCTTCGTCATGATGACCCAGAACATCCTCACCTTCACCATCGGCCTCGGCATCGCGGCCTGGGCCGGCGCTGGCGAATTTGCCAGCGGCGTCGCCACGCTGTTCCGCCTGCCCATCCTGCCCACGCTCGCCGCCGCCCTGCTGGGCAAATGGTGGATTCATCGCGGCGGTGGTCTTCATCCCCTCCCGCCCGCGATCGCGCAGACGGCGCAATACGTCTCCAACGGCATGGTCCCGCTCGCCCTCGCCACCGTAGGCGCACAGCTCGCTAGCAACCCACGCTGGCCACGCTGGCGTCCCGTCTCCATGGTTCTCGTCCTGCGCCTCCTCCTCGGCCCAATCCAGATGGCTGCCCTCCTCTATCTTCTCCACGAACTCGCAATCTGGTTTCCAACCAGCGCGGCTCTCGCTGCGATGGACCTCTGGCCCTGGCCGGCGCAGCTGCTAATCCTCACCGCCTCCGTCCCCACCGCGGTAAACACACTCCTCCTCACGATGGAACTCGACGGCGACGCCGACCTCGCCGCCGACTGCGTCTTCTGGACCACCATCGCCTCCTGCATCACCATCCCCATCTGGCTGATCGTCGGCCACAAGACGTTCGGATAACCAATCGCTATATTCTTACCCACCGCATGCAGCCAAAAACCATCCCCGTTCCCAGATCCGCGCTCGGCGCCTTCTCAATCACCAGCCTCGCCCTGCTCGCGATCGCCGCCATCTCCCTGGGCTTCGCAATCCACATCCGCGACGGCCTCTTCGAACCGGCCGCCTTCCGCTGGCTCACCCTCGTCATCGCCTGCACCATCGCGGCATTCTTCATAGACCCCACTCAGTCTTCCCTCAGTTGGACCGCCAAACTACATCTACATCTCAGCCTCACCTCTCTCCAGATTCTCCTTTTCGTCGGCCTCGCCATCCAATTCATCCTCCTTCTCACTTCCCGCCCCGGCTCCGATTACGCCGTCACCCACGGCGTCAGCCCCACACATCTCTTCCGAATCTGCCTCTTCTGCGCTGCCGGCCTCAGCCCCCTGCTGCTCGTTCGCGCCTCCACGCGCATCATCTTCCTCGTGCTAATCGCCCTCTTCCTGACAATGGGCATCTCCTGGCTGCGCTCCAACCCCCAGCCCTTCATGGACGTCTGGTGGGCCCAGCAGTCCGGTCTCGACGATTT
>JBBRHH010000292.1:0-7509 GCA_038222915.1 Tepidisphaerales bacterium | reverse complement strand
CGAACGTTGAGTTATGGGGAGAATGGCCGGACGGATTTGTATGCGGCAATTACGGAAAGTGAGAGCAAATCTGGGCGGAAGGAGACGGAGACGCTGGGGCGACCTGCTGATGGGGAGAAGGGGGAGGCGAAGACCCGGTATGCGATGGGTGGATTGCTGGAGGGGAAGCCGCCGGTGAGTAAGGAGTTGGCGGTGATGTTGGGGGATTCCGAGGTGGCTCACGGTGATAAAGGGAAGCCAGCGGAAGTGCCTGCGTTGCGCGTGATTAATTTGGGGACGGTTGCGGCTGGATCTGCTCCGGCGGAAGCTGGTCAGAAGATTGCGGCCGACTACGCTGAGACGACGGGTTTGAACTTGTCCAAGGCGCAGTCGGGTGCTGGTGGGGGCATGGCGGCCGGGGGTGCGAGTGGCGGTGCTCCAAGCGTTGAACTCGCGATTGTGCAACAGAAGGACCTTGGGATCGTCACCGGTGGGAAGGTGGATGGCAACGCGTTGGTTGCTCCTGGAACCAGTGTGACATTTGGGTTGGCGACTGGGCCGCAGGCTGGGACGGATTTGAAGTCTGGCGTTGTAGCGTTTGCGCAACCGGCGAAGGAGCCTGCGGTAAGCGTGCCGCCGGCAACGGTTGCGCCTACGGCGGAATTCTTTAAGCCGGGGGCGGTGGCTTCTGGCAAGGGAGACGCAAAGCTTGAGAAGGTGTTAACTAAAGAGCTGGCCGCTGGCGAGAGTCGCGACAAGGTAAAGGAGTCCGATGATCGGGCGACCAAGGAGGTTACGGAGCTTAAGCAAGTTGCAGCGGCTGAATCAAAGGAGCCGCAGGCGCCGACGACGCCTGTTCCGCCTGCGCTTGACGCTGATCCGGTGAAGGTGATTGTGCCGCCGAAGCCTTTGCCTGCACCTCCGCCTTCCGTGCAGACACGCAAGGTGATTCGCAACGGGGAGATGGCGTTCGAGGTGGATAGCTTCGACAGCGCGTACATGCAGGTTGCGAAGATCGTGGAGGAGGAGACGGGCTATATCTCTTCGAACGACTCGCAGCGGCTGCCGAACAACAAGATGAAGGGGACGATCGTGCTGCGGGTGCCGCCCGACCATCTGGATACGCTGGTGCTGAAGCTGCGGGCGCTGGGGGATTTGAAGAGCCAGCAGATTACTTCCCAGGACGTGACCAAGCAGTACGTGGATGTGGAGAGCCAGCTTCGCGCCGGACGCGCGATGGAAGAGCGGCTACTGGCGATCATCAAGGACAACAAGGGCGAGGTGAAGGATCTTCTCGCGGCCGAGAAGGAGCTTAACAACACGCGGGAGAAGATCGAGCGCCTGGAGGGGGAGATTCGGTATTTTAACAACCAGATTTCGCTTTCGACGCTGTCGCTTACGCTTTCCGAAAAGGACATCCGCACCGCGGTTTCGGCGGCGGAAGTAGAGACGGTCGATACGGGCATCGAGGCCGAGGATGTCGAGAAGGCCTACAGCGAAGTGCAGAAGTCGATCGCAGAAGTGAAAGGCCGGATTGTGGCGGCGCAATTGACCAAGCACGATGCTGGCCAGCTTTCGGCCAACATCGAATGCAGTGTTGCGCCGGATTCCGCGGGGCAATTGACGGATCGGCTGCGCCAGCTTGGGCGCATGGTCCGGCTGGATATCTCGCGGAAACAGACAACCGCCGAGGGCGTGAAGGTGCCGCCGGGGTTGAAGGTCGAGCGGCAGGACACGCACTTTGTGATTTCAGTTTACAACCTGGCGAATGTCGCGCCGCGTGAGACGGACAATGTCGATCTTGCCTGCGACGACGTAGAGTCGGTCTATCACGATTTGCTGACCATGTTTGATACGCCGGCGACACAGCCGGCCGGCGTGGTGGCGAAGCCCGCGGGAAGGATCGTCAGCAGCGCGCTGAACCGTCAGCGGAGTGATGTGGTAACGGCCGATCTGGATCTGCATCTGGATGTTGCGCAGGCCGCGCGGATCCTGACCGCGGTTCGGGCGAAGGGAGAGGTGACGACGCTTACGGTGACGGTCAATCCGGACACGAGCAATGTCACATCGACCAAGCGTGGTTTGAAGGTGCATCTGGTGTCGGCAAGCCAGGCGAATCCACGCGAATCAGAGGCGCAGACGGTTGCGGTGGCGGATGCTTCGAAATCTTTCGCCGCCGTGCGCGATCGCGTGCTGGAGGCCGTGCGGGATAAGAAGGGTCGGATCATCACCTCGCAGTTGAACGAACAGGACCGGACGAATGTGACGGGAACGCTTGAGTTTGATGTTCAGCGCGAGCAGTTGGTGGCGGTGCGGGAAATCATTGCAGCCCAGGGCGAAGTCCGGTCGCGGAATGTGGCGCGGTCCACGGACGTGCAGAACACCGTGGACAGCAAGGTGCGGCTGACTGTTTCTTTCTTTGATGAATCACGATTGACGCCACGCGAGACCGAGGCGCAGGCGGTGGCGGTGCCGAATGTCCCCAAGTCGTACGCGGTGGTGCGCGAGCGCCTGCTGGACGCGGTGCGGCAGCACAAGGCGCATGTGATCACTTCACAACTCAACGAGCAGGACCGGACAAATGTGGTCGGCACGCTGGACTTCAATATCCAGCGCGAGCAGTTGCTGGCGATGGAGGATTTGATCGCGGCGCAGGGCGAGGTTCGCACGCGAAATGTGGCGCGATCCACGGATACCCAGAACACCGTGGATACGCGGGTTCATGTGGTGGTGACGTTTGGCGATGAGGCGCGATTGACCCCACGACAGACCAATACAATGACGGCGGCCGCACGGGATGTGTCGGACGCCTACAACAAGCTGCTGGCGCTGGCGCACGACAAGGGACGGGTGACGGATTCACACCTGATCGAGCAAGGCCAGGGGGAGATCAACGGGCTGGTTGATTTTGAAATTCCGCGGGCGGAGCAGAACACGGTGGATCAACTGCTGTCGGCGGTGACGGATGTGCAAAGCCGCCGCGTGGATCGGTCGACGGATGTGCAAAGCACGTCGGACAAGAAGATTCGCATTCAGGTGAACTTCTTGAGTGCCGAGCACCAGGCTCCGCGCGAAGCGTCGAAGCTCTCGCTGGAAGTGACGGATGTGGACAAGGCACTGGATGCGGTCGCGGCCGGTGCCGTGGCGGTTGGCGGGTCGTCGGCGGGACGCGAGGTTTCACGGCAGCCCAATGGGCAGATCAATGGGACGATCGTGGTGGATGTTCCAATCGATAAGTCGGCCGACATGAGGACTCGAATCGAAGGGCTCGGGATCGTGCGGGTGAGTGAATCCATCAAGAATCCGGCGATTCCGGATGGGAAATTCGCCAAGGCGCGATTCCAGATCATGCTCGGCAACGGCGAGGTGACAGTGAGCGACGCCGACCGGCAGCCGCCGCGTGAAACCTCGAGACTGACGATGGAAGTGGCGGAAGTGGAGAAGGCGGTGGATGCGATCGCCAATGCGGCCGCGTCCTCGAACGGAACGGTGATCGGGCGTGATGTGACAAAGAAAACCAGCGGGCAGACCCGCGCGGTAATCACCGTCGATGTGCCGCTGGACAAAGCGCCGGCGGTGCGCTCAAGCATCGAGAAGCTTGGAGCAGTGCAGAGCAGTGAGTCCGTGAAGGATCCGAAGGTTGCGGATGGGCGCTTCGCCAAGGCGCGGTTTCAGGTGACATTGGCAAATGGCGAATCGATTATCAGTTCCGACAAAGGCCTTGGCGCGACCATCAAGGCAGGCCTGCATACGAGCGCGGTCGGGCTGCTCTGGAGTCTTCACATGATTCTGGTCGGCGTACTGTTTGCCGGACCATGGCTGTTAATTCTCTGGGCGGGATGGAGGTTTATGCGAGGCCGGAAAGTGCAGCCCGCGGCGCCTTCGGCAACATGATCAGTCGAATTCGAAAGCTTCCGGCGCAATGACGAGCGGCCGGTTTTGTCCAATGTTCAGGAGGAGGCCGGCCGTCACAAAGCTGGCAAGAAGTGAGCTGCCCCCATAACTGACAAAGGGCAGGGTAACCCCGGTGACGGGCATAAGGCGGGTGGCGACCATGATGTTGATAAAGGTTTGGGTGGCGAGAAGACAGACGATTCCAACGGCAAGCAGACGGCCAAAAGGCTCCTTCGTATTCCCGGCCACTTCAACACCAGCGGCAAATAAAACGAAGTAGGCGATCAGCATGACCAGGACGCCGGCGAAACCGAACTGCTCACCAATGAGGGCAAAGATCATGTCGTCATGGGCTTCGGGAACATGACGGCCGACCGGAATATTGCCAAGGCCCCGGCCAAACCAGCCCGATGAGGCGAAAGCGATCAGGGCATATTTCTGCTGGTAACCGGCCTCCTGCTGATTCTTCTCATCATGGTTGAACAGCGCAACAACACGGACGCGCTGGTAAGGCTTGATGATGGTGGGCAGACTTCGAAAGACCGGCAGGTCGGTTCCCGCGAGCCAGACGAAGGGCGAAAGGGCAACGCCCAGCGCAGTGATGCCGAGCAGGTGTTTCAGCTTTGCACCGGCGACGAACATGATCGCAAACAATGCCGGCAGAAACAGCATGGCAACGCCGAGGGCGGGCTGTTTGAGGATCAGGAGAAGTGGCACGACCGTGAGGAGGAAAGGAGGGATCAGGCCCACGAGCGTGCGATAATTGGAGCGGAAGCGCAGGTAGCGGGCGAGGACGCCGGCGAAGGCAATCTTCATCAGCTCAGAGGGTTCCAGCTTGAAGCGCGGCCCGAAGCTGATCCAGGCGCGGGCACCCTTGATGGCGCGAGTGCCGGGGAGATTAGGGACGAGCGTATAGATCAGGAGCAGAACACTGAGGCCGTAGAATGGCCACGCGTATTGCCCGAGGTAAAGGTAACTGACGCTCTGCATCGCGAGCAGGACCGCGAAGCCTATTCCAATGAAGAGCAATTGTTTTTGCGCATCGCCGGGGGAAACGGCCCAGATGCTGACAGTTCCCATCGCGCAGAGGACCGTGACGGCCGCCAGGATGGGCCAGTTGGTTGCGATAGCGAGTTGACGCAGGAGTGGCGAAGTCATGAAAGTTACTCATACAACGCGGCAACGATCGCTTTCTGCGGGGCCTGCGGAGGGGCGACGACCCAGACTGTTTCGCCACGCTCAGGCCGCAGGGCTTTCATGGGAATTATCGCGGACACGAGGCGGCGGCCGCGGTCGGGGAGGATCATCCGGACAATTTGGGAGGCCGGGTGCGAGGCGGAATGTTTAGAATCCACAACGAGGGCTTGAGTGGCCTGCCCTTCGCGCCAGATGTTCAACACTTGCCATCGGCGTATGAACGCGACGAGCAGTACGACGACCGCGATGGGGATGATAATGAATGCAACAAAAAGATCCTCGAACCAGCCTGCCGTCATGTGGTCTGTGGCGGCCGTCGGGTGGTCGGGATCGTTTACGTAGACGCTCACCTTTCCGCCAACGTGTGCGCCGTCGGATTGGGTATCGAGTTTCACCGCAACTTTGCGAGGCTTCTTATCAGGCCCGGGAAAGGTAAGGTCGACCTGATGTTTCGTTCCGGGCTCACCTGCGAAATTGACGCGGGTATAGCCATCAAGGGTTGTGATCGTGGCGTCTTTGATGAGTGTGCCGTGCGTGATCAACTGGCGATCGCGGCTGGCTGCGCCGTATTGCAAGAATACAAAAACACCGGTGGCACCCACCAAGATGATCGAACTGAGCCACCAGACCCGCACGCGCGGTTCACCCCAGCTTCTTCGGCGGGCGCGGAGGCCAACCTCGCGCGGCGGGGGCGGCGGCTGCGGGCCGCGAACCACGGCCTGTGGCTCGGGCGATGAAACAGGCTGAAGTTGTTGAGCCAATGAAATTCCTTGCTGGTTGCGATGATGGAAGACTGAAGAATCAAGGCTCGTGCTTGATCGATCCCGCGTTCGTCGACGGAAGGTATCCGTGCTGTCGCAAGGCTTCAAGTACGTCGAAGGCGACTGAGCCGGCCACACGGCCGCCTGCGCCACCGTATTCAACCATCACGGCAAACGCGATGGTCGGGTTGTCGGCGGGTGCGAAACCAATGTACCAGGCGTGGGCGAGGTGATGCTCGTCGCCGACGCTGTGATACCACGGATACTGGTCAGGCTCGACGACTTTAACCACCGGAGCTCCATCGTCGTCCAATTCCGGCTTGCCGTTGGCGTCGCGGACGGGAATGGTCAGGATCGAAGCCTGCGCGGATCCCGTCTTGGCGCAAATCTTGACCGGGAAACTCCTCATTCCGTTCCCGGTTCCGGCCGGGCTGTTGGCGACGCGGTACATGCCTTCGCGGGCGGCGGCTACCGCGGCTGGGTTCAAATGAAGATCGATACGGTCGGGCAGCGGACTAGCTGACGGGTTTCGCACGGCCGCTTCATTGGTGAGGAGCCGCGGGCGGACCCAGATTCCGTTGCGGGCGATCGTTGCCACTTCATTGGCCATTTGCAGGGGCGTTGCAGCGACCGCGCCCTGGCCTATGCCGGCGTTCCAGGCGGTCCTGTTCAACAGGTTGTGGGGTATCTTATCAATGTGCGGGAGGCGGCCGGCGGATTCTTCGATGCCGATGCCGGTCTTTCGGCCGAGCCCGAACTGATCAAACCAGTAATCGATGCGCTCCAACCCGAGTGAATTGGCCACGGTTTCAAAAAAGACATTGCAGCTTCGTTCGAGGGCATCGGTGAAGGTGAGGAAGCCGGTGGGGTGGGGAATAGGGAAGGGATGGTGTGAAAAGTTGATGTTTTTGCTGACGCGGGCGGTCCAGCAGCGGCCATATCCATACTTGACGTTGTTCAGCACGAGAAAGCCGGTGCATTCGACCGTGAAATCGCGGTTGATCAAACCGTCGGTCCAGGCCCCGAGTCCAATGATCGGCTTGACGGTTGATCCGGGCTCGTGGGCGGCCTGAGTTGCACGATTGAGCAGAGGGGTGTTGAGGTCGTCGACCGAAAGTTGTGAGTAGAGTGAATCGAACTTGTTCAGGTCGTAGCCGGGGGCGGAGACAAGCGCCCGGACTTCGCCGGTCGCGATGTCGATGACGACCGCGGCGCCATGCAGGTCTTTGTGATGCTCGGTAATCTCTTTGTGTTCCGCATCGGGGTACGTTACCCGCGGTTCGGCAAACTTGTCCTGAATCTCTGCTTGTAGCTGTGCATCAATGGTCAGAACGACGTCGCGGCCGGGCTGGGCATCCACGACGTTTGTGGGATCGTCGTGGCCGGAGACGCGATCGATCCGGCCGCGCGTCCCGCGCAATGCCTGCTCACACAATGCTTCAATGCCGCTGCGGCCGACCTCGTCGTTGAGACGATAGCGGCGAAGTTCGTCCTTCAGGTTGGGGTCATTGCGAATGTCTTCGCGGGTGACGCCGCTGAGGTGGCCGAGCAGGTGGCAGCAGACTTCACCACGGGGGTAAATCCGGTGTTTGCGGCGGGGCAAATCCATTCCCGGGCACTTGTAGAGGATCTTGTTGAGCTGATTGTAAACGTCGTCGTCGATGGCGCGGACGATCAC
>JBBRHH010000291.1:0-7529 GCA_038222915.1 Tepidisphaerales bacterium | reverse complement strand
CGGCCTGCACTTCGTTCACACACACCACATAGCGGCGGTTCTCCACCTCAACATCCTTGACGCGAAGCGGTGCCGGATCTTTGGAAGTCTCGCGTGGGCCGAACACCTCCTGGTACGGCTCGGCGTCTGACAACGCGATATCACTGACCTCCTTCTGCCGACGCATACGTGCGCCCAGGATGAAGTGGCGGTTCGTATCCTCCAATTCGCCGACCACCTCTCGACTAATCATGCCGCGGTCGGCAACGACGCAGGCCTGCCGAATGTGAAAGCGCATGCGCAGCCGATCCACAATGGCGATGAGGGTCTTCACGTCGGAGGTGTTGCCCGGCCAAATCTCACAGCAAATAGGCCGACCTTCGTTGTCCAGCACCACACCGACCACCAGTTGGCGCAAGTCGGGCCGATGATCTTTGCTGTATCCGTGCTGTCCGAGCAGGTCTCCGCCTTCGAAGTACAGTGTCGTGGTGTCAAAGAATACCATATCCAGATTAGTGAACAGATCGCGTCGGCGTTCGTACAGATTTTCCTCGATTAGGTCCTTGGTGCAGCGTGGCACGAGTTTACTGGAAACTTTTTGCTGACTGTCAGGAAGCGTTTCGCCGAGCCAAGCCATAGCCCAATGCAGGTGGTGCAGTTGGAGATCCTTGTTACGGTCTTTGCCGTTGAGTCCGAGTACGAGATAATCTTCCTTCCAAGCCATACAGGCCCTGTCACTGCGAAAGCCGTAGCCGCCGGTACTAAAGAGTCGATGCAGGACGGTGAGAAATACAGCCCGTTCCACATCGAATTCGAAACAGCGGTGTTCGAGCAGTCGGCGCACGACGTCCTGACATCCAGTCTCTTTCCAGAGGCGATCGAAGACGAGAGTCGGACCGATGCGTTTGGTGTTGGCAGCCGAGGTCTGTCCATTTTTTTAGGCAGTCAGAAGCATCGAGTGCTGGGCGAAGCGAGCGCCGGAGGCGAGGAGGCTTACGAGTTTGCCGTCCTTTTGGAGTTCATCGAGTCGCCCGAGGGTATGGAGGACACGTTGTTTTACACGGCCGTCGTGGCGGGAGTTTTCGACGATTTGGAGGTACTGGTGGGTCTTGGATTTTTTGATGCGGAAAAACAAGGGTGCGTCTCCTACGGGAAAGCGACACCACAATTTAACTACAATTCTAGCATAAATCGGGTGATTTCTGTGTCATCAACTCATTTTGTTGGCACTACATTTTCGAGTGGGCAAACCAAGAAACGCGAAAAACACTGGGATTTGCAAGTTGAGCGCCTATTTTTCGAGTGTTACTGTCGAAAACGAGCTTGAAGAATTATCCAGGGCAGGACTTCCAAAGTGGGTTGTTCGGCACCTGGATGTTCGCTCAATCAATGGCAAGGCGCCGAAGAATCACTGCTCAGACATCGAGGGGAGACTCGGCTGGTGGCAAGACACGCGGTTCGCCACCGAAGCGCTGAAGTTCATCATGGGCGGCGTGGCCCTGGGGTTCAGCGAATGGGCGAACGAACCCGACGCCGGCCAGAGCCGCGACTGGAAAAACCCCAACGGCAAGTACGCCGTGGCCCCTTCCGATCAGGATTGGATTCGTCCCCTTTTTCGTCGGCGCGGGGGTGATACCCTGACCGGCGCGAGCCTTACTTACTCGAAGGGAAATAATACCCTTACCGGCAAAAGCCATACCTGCTCGGCGCAGATATGGATAACCTTTAGTTAGGAAGCAAGGGGCAAAACCATTTGGCGTTTTATTTGTCTTATTCTTGTGGCTGAAGCAAGCCGCTGAACCCTAAATGCCAACCCACGAGGAGACTCCTAATGCACATCATCCGCACGCTCGCATTCTTCATCGCAACCGCAGCCGTGGCGGTCGCTGCGGAGCCGCAGAAAGCCGTTGACCCAGACACCATCAAAGACAAGGTGAGCATTGCGCTTCGTCAGGAGTTCTCCTTCATATTCAACAGAGAGAAAGATAAGTTGTTAAAACCCACAAAAATCCAAGACACGGACGACAAAAAAGCGACCGTCAGGATTAAGCTAGATGTAACTTTCGCGTCGCCGGTGCCAGTTCGCAAAGGGGCGACGCGACCGTTCCTGGAGGTGAAGAATGACTTTGAGGGGACGCTGCAGATGTAACGATGAATGTCAAGACCCGTCATCGTGATGACGGGAATCGGAACGGCTGAAAGTGTCGGCGTGTGCGCACCGCGTACGCCACCGGCGATGCGCCGTCGGTTTCGCAAATTCAAACACGGCAACCGTTCTTAACCGTTCCTCTTCTCCGTTCCGCGTTTGGCGACGGGTTCGAGGTGAAACGTTTGCACCAAGTCGACGGCAGCCTCGCGTAGTGACATGCCATTGACATGAGACCATAAGTCAATCACGTCGCCCTTGGCGCCACAGTCTTTGGCGAAGCATTGAAATACCTGTTCGTCCAGATTCACACTGAACGTTTTGCCGCGGGCGTCAGCTCGATGGATAGGACACGTCCCGCGTCGTTGCGCTCCGGTGCCGCGTAGGCGCGACAACAGGCCAAGGTGATCCAGCACCCGCACCAGCGGCAGTTGTTGTTTGATGTGGGCGAAGTCGATGGCCGTTCCCTCGCCAATCGGTTCGGCGTCCGCGACAATGTCGGGGCAGTCCGCAGTGACCACTTTCCGCGCCGGCTCCGCCGTCTGCTTGTGGCCTGCGGACTGCTTTTGTGGTGACATGCCATTGTCAGCAACTCCGACGTGCGACGGCACGTCCCACGGATAGTAATCCGCCACGAACGGCCGACCTGTTTTCCAGATGGCCCAAACCAGGTGCATCAGCTTGCGCATGGCGTGGCCGACGGCGATGGCTTTGTGGTTTGGATGCTTGGCCACCACCCGCGCGTACAACGCTCGTACCGCCGGATTGAAGCGGATCGCCGACAACGCCGCCATCCACAGATAACGCCGTACCAGGTCGTTGCCACGTCGACTCATGACGAAGCGTTTGGGACCTCGTGGTTGGCCATCGCGGTCGACGCCGCTGGACACTTCGATCGGCAGGATGCCGAAATAGGCGACGAGTTTGCCCGGTGACTCGAAGCGTTCGATGTTGAGTATGAACGCCGTCAGCACGGCGGCTGTCACTTCGCCAATGCCTGGAATCGTGGCCAGGTGGTTTTGTTGCGGCAGCATCTGGTAAGCAGAAACCAGCAGTTTTTCCAGGCGTTTTTGCCGTGCGTTGACGTCCCGTAGTTGCCGCACTTGATCGCGTACCAACTCCTCCACGATTGCGCCGCGCAGTGAGGCAACGGACGAACGGGCATGCTGCAGGAGCGGTGTGATTTGGGCTTCGGGCAAGTAGGCGATTTCGGCGACAGCGTTTTCAGACGCTTCAGCGAGCCGCGTTGCCGATGGAAAGCGGTGCAACAGTTCGAGCACCCAACCGGCGGCGAGGTCTTTGACAACCAGGGCCAGTTCGGGAAAGGCCAAGGCCACAAGATGGTGTAGTTGATTGATGAGCCGTGTGCGTTGGCGTACGACAGCTTGCAAGCGACCGGCGACCTGACGAAGCGCGCGAAGTTCGAGTGACATGGGTATGTCAGCGGTTGGCCGCTCCGTGAGAGCGAAGCGTGCGGCGGCGCGTGCTTCGATGGCGTCGGACTTCTTGGTACCGAAGAGGGCCGCGCGGTAGTTCTTATTGCGTTGAGGATCGCCGCACGACAAGGAGAGGGTGAAGGCGGGGCAGCCGGGAGAAGCGCCGGCCGAGTCGGCCAACTGTTGAAGAAAGTGACGGAGGTTGTCGGCGTATTGGCCAGCCGCGTCAAGGCGGACAACGAAGTGACAGACGCCGTGCTTACGTACGATCTGGTCGAAACGTTGTCGCAGGCGTGCGTAGCCGTCGGCCGACTCGACGAAAAGCAAATCATCCGCGGCTGGCTGGAGGTCGTCGCGTAGAAAGGCGGCAAAGTGGCCGTAGCGTGAGGTGTCGATGCCAACGCCGAAGGGACGTGGCGATTGCGGAGCGGAGGGTGGCTGTGATAACATGGGATCCTCGGCAAAGAAGAAGAGAAATCGGGGCCGTAGCCGCGAGACTCCTCCGCCGAGGTCGAGCCGCGAGGAAGCTTGTGATAAGAGGTCGAGGCCTCAGGATGTAACCAGCTCTTGGGCTCGGCGCGGAGGGGTCAATCTGCAGCAAGAGGTCGTGCCTCACCAGACCGAAAAACCTCCTCGCGACTCCCCCAACAGGGATACTCCCGAACGGATGACGGGAGCACAAGAGAACATACAACCTGACCGCGGCCGCAGGCGCGCTTATGCCAGATGTGTCGGTCCCCGAGCAGCCCCGGCTGGTGAGCTAACTCGATCGGCAACGAATGGTTTTCCGCGATGAACTCGACCGAAGCGAAATCCACGCAGCTTCGATGTGTTTCAGGTAAGGTGTTTCAACAATCGGCTCCTTCACAAGGTGTCCAATGATTCCGTTTTACGGTCAGTTTCGCTCACGGACACCCGTTATCAGTCTCCTGATACTGACGATGGCGACGAGTGCGGCGACCGCGGCCGACAAGCCTTTGAAGGTGTTCATCCTGGCCGGCCAGTCGAACATGCAGGGGCACGCGAGCGTGTCGACGTTCGACTCCCTGGCCGACGACTCGAAGACGGCCCCGCTCCTCAAGGAGATGCGCACCCCGGACGGCAAACCGCGTGTGTGCGAGAGGGTCTGGATTTCATCGGTGGGTTGCCTCGGTGATGCCTACTCGGATTTGAAAGAGAAGCAAGGCAAGCTGACTGCCGGTTTCGGTGCCCCAACCGAAAAAATCGGTCCGGAATTCACGTTCGGCATTTACATGGAGAAGATGCTGGACGAGCCCATCCTGATCATCAAAACCTCGTGGGGCGGCAGAAGTCTGCACACTGATTTCCGTCCGCCCAGCGCCGGGCCGAAGGTGTTCAACGACTTCACCAAGAGCCAGTGGAAAAAGATGGGCCTCGACGTGGAGAAAGAAGCGGCCAAGAATAACAAGAACGACGGGGTTTTCTACCGCCACATGATCGAGCATGTGCAGAAGGTGCTCAAGGACATCAAGCGGGTCGTGCCTGATTATGATCCGAAGCAGGGCTACGAGCTGGCTGGTTTCGTCTGGTTCCAAGGGTTTAACGATTTGGTCGATGGCTGGACGTATCACAACCAGATGAAGCCCGGTGGTTACGACCAATACGAGGAACTGTTAGCACATTTCATCCGAGACGTGCGGAAGGATCTGTCGGCGCCGAAGATGCCCTTCGTGATCGGCGTGATGGGATTGGCGGCGTGACAGAAGGGAAGAAGGCCCCTCAGTTGCACTTCCGGGAGGCCCAGGTCAAACCAGCGTCGCTTCCGGAATTCAAGGGTAACGTGGTGGCGGTGGAGACGGCGCCCTATTGGGATGAGGATCTGGACGCGCTGCAACGGCGTTCGGAGAAGGTGAACGAGAAACTGGATCGGGATTTCAAGAAGGATCCGAGCCTGAAGCCGGCGGCCAAAGAAGATGCTCGCAAGAAGGCCATCGCGGAGCAGTTTAGGCCCGAGGAACTGAAACGCCTTAAGGGCGTCTCCAACGGGGGCTACCACTATCTCGGCGCCGCCAAGATCATGGCGCCGATCGGCAAAGCCTTTGCCGAGGCGATGAAGAGTCTGCTCGTTGTGCCACCGTCGCGCCCCGAACCCAAACCGGAACTGGCCCTCCACCAACAACTCCTGAAAGAGGACGCCGCGGCGCTGGCAAAGGCTGCTCGCGAAAAGGGCGACGCCAGCCGTGGCGCTGTCGTCTTCCACCGCCCCGACCTACTCTGCACGCGCTGCCACACCGCCGGTGAGGACATGGGCAGACTCGGCCCGGACCTCGCGAAAGCCGCCAAAGAGGCCACCGACATATATCTCGTCGAGTCAATCCTGCTGCCGTCCAAGGTCATCAAGAAGGGTTTCGAGACCGTCACCATCACCACGACGGCGGGGAAAAAACCTATCCGGCCTGCTCGCCGAGGAACGCGTCGACGCCATCGTGTTGCGCGACGCCGGCCAAGTCGGCACATTCACCACCGTGCTTAAGACGGACATTGACGAGCGCAACGACAAGGGACCGTCACTAATGCCGGAGGGGCTGGTAAACAATCTATCCGGCCGGCAGGAGTTCCTCGACCTGACGCGGTACCTCATCGAGATCGCAGAACATGGCCCGGAGCGGGCGCGACAATTGCGCCCCGCCGCGTCGCTGTTCGCCCTGCCGCCGCTGCCGGAATATGAGCGCGACCTCGACCACGCCGGCCTGCTCCGTGCGCTGGACGACAAGAGCTTCCAGCGCGGCGAGGCGATCTACACCCGCGTCTGCGCCAATTGCCACGGCACGAAGGAGCAGCTGGGTTCGATGCCGACCTCGCTGCGCTTCGCGGAGGGCAAGTTCAAGAACGGCTCCGACCCGCTGCGCATGTACCAGACGCTGACGCACGGCTACGGCATGATGACGCCGCAGACGTGGATGGTCCCACAGCAGAAGTACGATGTGATCGACTACATCCGCGAGGCGTATCTCAAGCCGCACAACCCGGCCAGCTATACGAAGATTGACGACGCCTATCTCGCAAGTCTGCCGACGGGCAAGAGCCGCGGGCCGAAGCCGTCGAACATCGAGCCGTGGGTGAGCATGAACTACGGCCCAAGCCTGATGGCCACGCTCGAAATTGGCGACAAGGGCAACTTTGCTTACAAGGGGATCGCCGTGCGGCTCGACAACGGGCCGGGCGGCGTCTCGCGCGGCCGGCACTGGATGCTGTTCGACCACGACACCCTGCGCGTCGCCGCCGCGTGGAGCGGCGAGGGCTTCATCGACTGGATGGGCATCAACTTCAACGGCCAGCATAAGATCCACCCGCACGTCGCCGGCACGGTGCACTTCGCCAACCCGGTCGGCCCCGGCTGGGCGGACCCGGAGACAGGCAACTTCGACGACACTCGCTTGAAGGGCCGCGACGGCAAGCCTTATGGCCCGCTGCCTCGGTCATGGGCGCTGTACAAGGGAATCTACCACTACGGCAACCAAGTCATCCTTTCGTACACCGTCGGCACGGCGACAGTTCTTGAAATGCCTGCCTATGAACTGGCGCCCGGTGAGAAAATCGTCTACACGCGCACGTTGAATATCGGAAAATCGCCGCGTGAACTGCTGATGCGTGTTGCCCCTACGGGAACGGCCGTCGCCCTTGTCGGCGACAAGGCGACGCTAGAAGAAAAGGACGGCTACACGCTCTTGCGAATTCCTGTCGGTGCGACGCCGGCGTCACTCAAACTCTTGCTGTCCGACGGCGACCGCGCTGCTCTATTGGCGTACGCCAAGACCTCGCCACAAGCCGCCTCGTTGGAGCCGTTCACCAAAGGCGGCCCAAGGCGCTGGCCGGAGTTGCTGAAAACGGAGGCCGTTGTCGGCGGCGACAACCAGGCGTTCGAGATTGACGTCCTCACGCACCCGACGAACAACCCGTGGAACTGCCAGATGCGGCTGACCGGCTTCGACTTCTATGCCGACGGC
>JBBRHH010000290.1:0-7541 GCA_038222915.1 Tepidisphaerales bacterium | reverse complement strand
CCGCCAATTCCTTCCGCGACGGCGGCTCCATGGGCTTGGTCGCGAGCGTCCTGCGAATCCGTTCGCCCGCCGCTGCCAGCCGCTGCGGAAGGGCCGCCCGATGTGTTGTTCGCCGAATCTGCGCGCCGGAGCGAACAAAGTCGTTTTTGCACACCTCCACAACCAAAGCGTCGAACGCCCCCACCACCGGCAGATCCTTATCCATCGTCCCCCGCAAATCGGCGAGCTTCGGCCCAAGCTGCTCTGGATGGGCCGCGTGATATGCGTCGATCGACTTCAGCAACTGTTCCTTCGACTGCTGCCACCGCGCATGTTTCACCAGAACTGTCCCGACGATCACACCAGTTCCACGTTTCACTAGATCCTGAATCACGTGCTCAGCCACCGTCTGAGAAAAGAGCGTCTTCTGAAACGCGGCGGCGAGATGGATCATCCCGTCCCGCTCCAACAGCGCGGATGCATAAACTGCCGGATCCCCGACATTTCGCACAATCGCGCCAAGAAACATCTCGCGCCCGGCACTTCGAAACCCTTTCCGCTTCGCATCCGCATCCAACACGGTTCCCCCGCACAACGTATGCTGGGCCGGCCAGTCCCGCAGAACAAAGCGATCGCCGGTGAAAGCGAAAATTGGCCGGTCCAACCGCAACTGCGCCAAAGCCCGCTCGCCGGGCCGCAATTCTTTTATCCCCATCAGCGCCACCTTCGCAGCAAAATCGCCGCTGCCGTGATGCACATGCACCTGCAACCCGTCCTTCACCAAGGGCGAGGCCTCGGCCCGAACCGAGCACTCCAGCAAAACTTCCAGCGTATTGCTTCCCCCACCGAGATCCGCCAGCGTCACCACATCGCCGCGCCCCACCATCGATGGTCCGTGCGTATGCTCCCGGTCCACTTGCAAGTCCGGTAGATTCAGCGCAACCCGTGAGCCCGGCCATCCCACCTCGATCTCCTTACTGTGCGTTTGCAAAGTCCGCACCCGCGCCACGCTGCCAGAAGGCTGAACCACGATCGCCTGGCCGCGTTTCATCGCTCCGCCGGAAAGTGTTCCCGTTACCACGGTGCCTATCCCCTTTAACGAAAAGGCCCGATCGACCGAAAGCCGTGGCTTGCTGATATCCGCATGCGGAGGAACGGTCGACAGGATCCCGGCCAGCGCCGTCTTTACGTCCATGATCCCCCGTCTGCTCACAACTGAAGTCGGAATAATCGGCATTGTGGCGAGCGGCGTTCCCTCCAGTTTTTTCCGCACTGCCCCGATCGCCAACTGCTCATTGTGCACCAGATCAATCTTCGTCAGCGCCACCACGCCACGCTTCACCCCGAGATAATTCAGGATCTGAAAATGCTCCTCCGTCTGCGGCATCCACCCATCATCCGCGGCCACCACCAGCAGCGCCACATCAATCGACCCGATCCCCGCCACCATGTTCTTCACAAAGTCCTCATGCCCCGGCACATCGACGATGCCCACTTGATATTGCCCCGGCGGATTCGCCTGTGTTGGTGACGCCAGCAGCAATTCCGCAAACCCCAGATCAATCGTAATTCCGCGCGCCTTCTCCTCGGGCAGCCGATCGGGATCGGTGCCGGTCAGCGCCTTCACCAGCGCACTCTTCCCATGATCCACATGCCCCGCCGTCGCCAGAATGAAATGCCGCGTCGTCATCGAATTTCCAAACCACCCTCCTATACTACCGCCGGCCGCGGAACGGTTCGCAAAATCAAAAGTCAAAAAGGATCCTTATGCCAGTTCTCGACGAAAACGCCATGGGTATCATCTTCCGTAACGCCCGCACGCACACCGCGTGGCTTCCCACTCCAGTCTCGGACGACCTCCTCCGCCAGGTCTACGACCTCGCAAAATTCGGCCCCACGTCCGCCAACACCCACCCCATGCGGGTCGTCTTCGTGACATCTCCTGAAGGCAAGGAACGCCTTAAGCCGGCCCTTATGGCCGGCAACGTGGACAAAACGATGGCCGCTCCTGTAACGGCGATCATTGCCAACGACACACGCTTCTACGAGCACATCCCCTTCCTTTTTCCGCCCAATCCAAAGATGGCCGACCTCTTTACTCAACCCGGCAACGAAGAGTTCACCAAAGCCCACACCTTCCGCAATGCAACGCTCGGCGGCGCATACCTGATCATCGCCGCCCGCGCCCTGGGTCTGGACGCCGGCCCCATGTCTGGCTTTGACAACGCAAAAGTGGATGCGGAGTTTTTCCCCGAGGGCCGGCTGAAATCGAATTTCCTGGTAAATCTAGGCTACGGCGACCCCTCAAAACTCTATCCCCGCGGCCCCAGATTTACCTTCGAAGAGGCTTGCAGAATTGTCTAACGATCCGAGCAGTGGCGACATCTTCAACGTTGACACTTATGTGCCTTCCGCGAAATTCGGACGGGCCGCATAATGCTGGATATGAACGTCAAACCTGTGAAGGAATTGTGTTGCGTTGCGGTATTGGTCCTGTCCAGTTGCCAATCCAATTCCGCTCCCCGCACCGCGAAGCAGCCGGCTGCCACGCAAACCGTGCAGACATCGCAGAACCAGCCATCACAAAATTTCGAGGCGAACGGACTGAAGATCTCGCTGCCGGGAGGATGGGACAGCAAACCCAACCAAGGGAAAGATGCGGTTTTATCGCTGGTTGCGTCCAAGCAGCCGCAGCGCAAGATTGTGCTGGACGTGCCGCATTTGCCGCCGCACATTCCCGGTCTTATTCCAATGGGTGCCGTTGAGAGCGGGTATATCGATGACCTGAAGAAGCAGCATCAGGGGTTGAAGGTTGAAGAGACGGCCGACCGCGCCGTTGCGTCGGCAAAAGCGCGATTTGTCCGCACTTCCTGGCCAGGCTCGCCACCCGGGGCGAAAGTTACGTTGATTATCATTCGCGGTGATACGATTTATATTCTGGCCGCCGACAGCGATCAGGAGGGAGTTGCAGCGACGCGGGCGGCGTTTGATCAGATGGCCGGCTCGATCGCGTGGACCAGATAGCGGCTGCTTGCAATTGGGGTGTCTCGTCGCCACCATGCGGCGATGCGCATGATCAGCTTTATCACCGCGAATTTTGTGGGCCGGGCTCTGCGCTATGGGAACAACCGGGATTGGTCGGCCAATGAGCAGGCGACACTTGCGGCGGCTTCGCCGGATGATTTCATGTCGATCGCGGCCGAGGTGGCAAACGCAGGCTTTGAGGCGATCGATCTCTGGACAGCGCATTGCCACTGGGCTCGCCAGAAGCACGAGGACGATCTGGAGCAGGTGAAAGGGATTTGCTCACAGTTTGACCTGTCGATTTCGAGTTATGCGGGCGGCCTGGACCCGACTGCGATTGAACCGGCGTTGAAGTTCATGAAACAGCTTGGTGCGCCCCTGTATGCGGGAGGCCTGCCGGGGCCTTCGCCGGCGGAACTGATGCCGCGCATCAACGATCTGTGTCAAAAATATGGCCTGCGCTACGCGTATGAAAATCACGCGGAACAGTCCGCGGAGGAGATGCTCGCAAAAATCGTCCATGGCCAATACTCGAGCTGCGGAATTGCCTTTGATACCGGTTGGGCCAGCACGCAGGGATTTGACGCGGCCGAGGCGATCAAACGCATCCGCGAGCATCTATTCATTGTTCATTTGAAGGATGTGAAGGCGCAGGGGCAACATGAAACGTGCGCGCTGGGGGATGGGATTGTTCCGATTGAAAAAGTGGTGCGGTACCTTGTGGAATCCGACTGGCAGGGCAGCATCTGTATAGAGCATGAGCCGTTCGACCGCGATCCCATGCCCGAAGTCGAGACGAGTTTGACACGATTGAAACAGTGGCTCAAATGAACCAGGCGAAAATGTCCCCGCAGCAGATTATTCAGCTTGTTGAAGAGAGATTTCCGGGCAAGGTTGATGCCGCGTTTGCGGATGCGCGCCATCCGCGCATCCACGTGAACGCCGCGGACTGGCGTCAGATCGCGGAGTTTCTTCACTCGGACCCTGCACTCCAATTCAACTGGCTGGCGTGCCTGGGCGGAGTTGATTATGTGGCCGATAACGCGCTTGCGGTGGTCTATGACCTTTGGAGTTTTGACCTGCACCACACGTTCGCGGTGAAGGTATTTTGCCCGCGCGACAATCCACATGTGCCGACGGTGTGTGATCTGTGGCGCACGGCCGAGTGGCATGAGCGCGAAGCATTCGACCTAATTGGAATTATTTTTGATAATCACCCCGACCTGCGGCGCATACTTTGCGCAGATGATTGGGTCGGCCACCCATTAAGGAAAGATTACGTTTTCCCGCGCGAATACCACGGGATTCCTGGTAGCGTCGAGCTTGACTGGCAACAAAAGCCGAATTATCCGTGATTGCAAACGACGACATACAAACAAGTTACACGGCGTTTCAAAAATTTCGTATGCGATTGAAAATTTTTTCCTATTTCCTCTTGCAATCTGTAACAGCCAAGCTAATATTTGCCTGTCAGTTGAAGCGAGTTCTGCCGATGAAGTCAGAACGAAGTAAAAAAAATATGAGCCGATGACTGGCTCCGCCGCTGAAAAAGCGCCGGAGCTAATTTTGTCGGGGGTACTCCCCGAAGAAGGTTCCCCCCCTCCTTCTTCAACCCCCGACATTTTACTAAAACCCTGATCGGACCGAGGTTCCCCCCCTCCTCGGTCCAATTTCCCCTCCCTGGGGAAATCCGAGCCGCAGATCCCCCCCGTCTGCGGCTCATTTTTTTGCGCGCATTTCGAGCCCGGAGTTTCGGTTCTCTACTTTTTCCGTGGTCTGGCTTTCCGTCACGTCGCCACGACTTATCATGTGGCCATGTACTGCGTGCATTTGCACTTGGCGAGGTTGCATTGATCATTGTTCACACTGCGGACTGGCACCTGGGCGGACGGCTTGGCCGAATTGATCGGGGAGATGATCTGCGCAAGGCGGTCTCGCGGGTGATGGAGGTTTGCCTGTCGAAACAGGCCGACGTTCTGCTGATTTGTGGCGACCTTTTCGACAACCTTACGCGCAGTGATCTTCTTCGGCAGTGGGTGGAATATCTCTCGTCCGCCTTTGCTCCCTTCTTTGTGGCCGGCGGAACTGTGCTGGCGTTGACCGGGAACCATGACAATGAACATGTTGCGCATATGCTGCGCGGGTCGATGACGCTGGCGTCTCCCGCGATCGATACGGTTGGCGCCACACTGCCCACGCGTCGATTTCATCTGTTCCCCGGGCCGACCTTCTTCCGGCTTCCGGACCGACACGGCCAGCTCGTGCAGTTCATCGCGATGCCATGGCCGATGCCGGCGCGGTATCTGGATGATCCGTCGCACCGGTTCCAAAGTTTGCAGGAGCGAAATCGCGCCCTTAAGTCTGCGTTCAAGCAACGGCTCGACGAAATCTGTCAGATGCCCGGTTTCGACCGCTCGATGCCGACAGTCCTGTCGGCGCACATCATGACCGCCGGTGCGGAGGTGCGGGAGGGATTTACGATCAAGGACGTCGATGCACTGGTGATCAATGACAACGACCTGCCGGTTGGCTTTGCGTATGTCGCGCTGGGCGACGTTCACAAGCCGCAATGTCTGCGCAGCCTTCCCCATGTCCGTTACGCCGGCTCGATTGAGCGGATGGATCTGGGGGAAGCCAACGATCAGAAAGGCGTGGTTGTGGTCGAGGTCGGTCCTGCGGGCCTGGTCGGCCTGCCGCTCTGGACTACGTTGGACGCATCGACGGTCGATCGGGTGGAAGTGTCCGGACCGGCCGATCAATTGGAATCTTTGAAGTCAAAATATCCGGACCATGAACATGCGCTGGTGAACCTTCACGTGAAGTATCGGCCGGGGCGTGACAACCTGCATGCGATGCTTGCGACGCTCGACGATGTCTTTCCACGTTGGTATCGTCGCGAATGCCAGGAAGAGCGCGATATGGCTGCGGCTGAACCTGTCTCCGTGTTGCCCGATGGTGAAACCAGCTTGGCGGCAACGGTGCGGCAGTTTCTGGTCGAGCGGTTGGAGCGACATCCCGATCGGGACAAGCTCTTCGTACTGGCTGACGCGCGGGTGCAGCAAGGCTGGCGCGCCCGGCTAATTGACAAAGGCGCAGCGGTTTTCCCAGTATTTCTGCCAGCGATTGTCCTGACTGAGCCACAGGCTGCGCAGAGCCAGGATGGTCTCCACGCCATCGACCGACCAGAACTGCTCGGTGCCCTTTATCCGCTTGTTGAACTGCTTGACCGCCGCTTCGGTCTCGCCTGAGCCGATCGGCCAGCCACGCCTGCGGTATAGCGGATAGTTCATGTGTTCCCGGTGCTCGGTAAAATACGCCACGTTGTTGGCCAGCACCCTTCGTACACTGCCAGGCTTGTCCGCATCGGTCGGCGGACCCAGTTTCAATGCTTCTGCGGACAATTCCTCAATGATCCGCTGAACCTTTCCGTCCCACAGCAACGCCTCAAGACGCTCGGCCCACTGAGCTGCCTGTGGCGTGTCCGCCCCGTATGCCGCCTTGGCGCAATCCCATAGGTGTTCAACCGCGTGATACCAGTCGATGATCCGCGCCAAGACGTGGAAAAATGTCGCCAGCAGCGGGTCGATCCAGTTGCCGCCATCACCCAGCGCGATGATCTCCATCGCCTGCCGCAGGCCGCGACGCTCGACCTCGACTCGCGCCAGCGGCCCGAATTCCTTGACCGACTGCGCCGTGGCCATATGGGTCATCACCAGCTTTTGCGGCGGACGGCCCCCTTCGTCCTTCTCTTTCCCGTCGCCGGGGATGTAGCTGCTAACGGTCAGTACCTTTTCCTCGCGCCATCGGCTGCCGGTTTCAGGATCCTTGTCTCGGCTTTGATAACGCCCGCCGTCCATGCCGATCACCAGCAAGGGCACCGCATTGAGCGGCGGTTCGGGGCGTTGGCCTCGCTCATAATCACGCAACTCCGCATCCCGCCTGGCGACCACGGCCTGGCCCAGATCCTCACCCCACTTCCGCACCGTCTCGTGATGCAACGGCTGATCCGGCTTCCAGTCTTCGGTCAAAGCGCGTGCTGCCTGCTCAAATCCTTGCGTGGCGCATTCCCGACCCACTCGACGCGCGGCTTCCGGAGTCAGCGGCACCTCGGCCGGCAACGACCATTCACGATCCTGAGGGGGAAAAAGACCGGCCACAGGCACGGCAACGGCATTGTTGCTTCCCGAGAACCACCGGACCGTGCGGACTGATGACTTCCTTCTGTGTTTCCTCACCACCGTGGTCCAGGTAGATCCGATCCGAACCGCATCGAGGACATTTGCCGCAACCGCCGACATCCACAACGGCCGTCTCGTCCAAAGCCGCCCGCTCCTGCAATAGCGTCGGCAGGACTGCCTTGCGCATCACATCCGCCTGTCGTTCCCAATCCAGAAAGGTCTTGCCTCGCAACGGAACCGCCTCATCCGGCGAAATGATCCCATCCAGCGAGTCCATGAACGATTTGATGACACGTTCCCGTGCCTCCCGACGAGTCGTTCGTGCAGCCATAAATCCTCCGTGATTAAGCGCGGTTGCCC
>JBBRHH010000289.1:0-7570 GCA_038222915.1 Tepidisphaerales bacterium | reverse complement strand
AGGACGACATCCTCGACCTCGTCGGCAACGTCGCCACCGTTGGCAAAACACTCGGTATCGACATCGAGAAGGGGAAGCTCACCCTCCCCATCATCCACTTCCTCCGCACCGCTCCCAGAGAGCATCGGGTTTTGCTCCGTTCCCTCATGGAAAACAAAGACGCCGACAAAGTCGACCGCATCCGCAACCTGATCCTCCCCAGCGAATCCATCCAATACGCCCGCGACCGGGCCAGAGGCTACATAGACCAGGCTCGCCGAGCCCTGACCACTCTCCCCAACTCCGAAGCCAAATCCCTCCTGGACGCCATGGCTGAATTCGTAATCAACCGACCGCTCTGATTCGATTCACCTGGCCGGCCGCGTCATCAAAGCCCTTGGAATTACAAACTGGGTGGACCTTCCGCGTTGGCAAAATTGCCGTCGGCGCGTGATAATGCCTCATGTCGTTCGGAGGTGGTGTCTTGTGGCGAGGTGCTTTATGACACAGTACGGACTGTTTGCGTCGTCCCTGTTGGCTGGTCTTTTACTCATTGGATGCGCAGACTCTAACGCCACTACGCGACCGGCTTCTCTTCGTGAACGACAGGAGCAGGCGATGCGTGATCCGATGCATTACTCGCCCGATTTGGATCATAACGACATCAGCGGCGGCGGCCTGCATGATTTCAATAAAGACTCGTTTAAAAAAGACTGGGACAATATCCTCAATCCATAAGCCAACCCCAACGCAACCGAGAATTACAATGATCAAGATATCCCTCAGCATCGCCGTACTCTGCATAGCCGCCGGCTGTCACTCAGCCCCGCCGCTGCAACCTGCACAATTCAATCCAACGCAGACCGCGCCGAGCGTGACCGCTCCGCCGGCGACTGAAGCTTCGGCGATCCAGTTTGATGCCAATGGCCGAGTTGTTCGCCGTCAGTGGGCTGTCTCTGTGGCGCCTTATCCGCGTGGGTCGGTCTATGCGTATCCCACGTTCTTCCAGACGGCCGACAACTCGTTTAACAGGCCGGCGTGGGAAGAGCCGTTCTATGAGCCGGGGATGTTCCTGTACGACCTGGTCACGTATCCGTATCACATTTTCCGCACCCCGCCGCGCAGCGAAGTCGAATACCACGGGGCGATCTACACCGCCGCGGATGCAAGCCCCAGCCCGCGCTGAACACTCCAAAGCGACGAGGAGCTGCGTATGAAAACCATCCGAGTTCGTTTCGATGGAAGGGTCCTCATACCTGAAGAGCCGCTCGACCTTCCGCACGGACAAGTCATCGCGATGCACTTTGAGCCGCCGTCGCTGCGCCCCGACGAGCAGTCCAGTCCGAGCATGCATCGGGAGGACGAAAGCAAGCCGGCCTCGGTTCCAAGTTATCTCACCATGGAGCAGGACCAGATCCTGTAAATCAGCTATATGGCCCAATCGCGCGAAATGATCTGCGAGTCGACTTCGACGAAACTCGCGGCTGCCGTCCACCGCGTCGCCGACATCCGTACGCTCGTTGGGCTGGACGGATTTGTTGATGAGATCATCGCCGTTGTGGATAAACGCACCGATGCCCACACATACGACGCGGTCCGAACCATCGAACAGATGGGACAGAAAATCCTTCGCGCTGCGGGTGAATCCAGCAACTACGAGCTGCTGGTCAAACAGCAGAAGTTGGGCGGCAACGGGCCGATCATGGCCAACGCGCTTGCTGCCATTGGTTTCAAAGTCACGTATGTCGGCAACCTCGGCAAGCCCGCGGTTCATCCTGTCTTTCAGGCGCTGGCCGATCGCGCTGAGGTGTTCAGCATCGCCGAGCCCGGCCACACCGATGCGCTCGAGTTCGACGACGGCAAGCTCATGTTCGGCAAGCATGGCACACTCAAGGACGTCAACTGGGACAACCTTATTGAAGGTGTCGGCGGCACGGAGAAGCTCCGGGAGATCGTCTCGCGGTCGGGCCTCATCGGGATGACCAACTGGACGATGCTGCCGTATATGAGCGATATCTGGAGCAGGCTGCAGACGGAAATTTTTCCTGGCCTGGCGCGCGGCGATAGGAAGATCTTTATTGACCTGGCCGACCCGGAGAAGCGGACCGGCCATGACATACTCGAAGCCTTGGAACTTACCTCGCGGTTTCAGGCACATGCTGACGTTATTCTTGGCTTGAATCTGAAGGAGTCGTCGCAGGTGGCGGAGGTTCTTGCGATCCGGGTTGGGGATGATGCCGAGGCCGCGGTTGAAGCGACGGCGCGGTCTATTCGCGCCAAGCTGGGTGTTTCGTGCGTGGTCATTCATCCACGCCGCCGAGCGGCGGCCGCTACGGCCGATACGAGCGCCACTTTCGCCGGGCCGTTTGTTCAGCAGCCGAAGATCAGCACTGGTGCTGGCGACCACTTCAACGCCGGTTTCTGCCTGGGCGAGGTGCTGGGCCTTTCGCTGGCGGAAAGCCTGTGCACGGGCGTTGGCACGAGCGGCTACTACGTTCGAAACGCCCAGAGCCCAAGCGCCACGGAACTGGCCGGGTTCATCGCGAAATTGCCTGCTCCCCAAGCGTGACATCTCACATTCCCTGCATGTACTCCTGTTGCACTTTAACAAAAGCCAGGTGAGCGCGGGCGACTGCCACGAAGATCGGGGCACCCAGGATCAAAGTGGACAGCAGCACACGCAGCCAGGCTTTCCGCCGCGCGATCCAGTCCAGTTCTACCATCCATGTCAAAGGCAGTGCTACCAGCAATAGCAAAAGGTTCCACGGATCGAGCCCCACATAGTGATATCCCATGAACAGCAAGACGGTCAGCGGCACCAGCACGACTCCAGCGCCGCGCCCCAGCGAGAACCGCGGCAGCACGAGGCCAAGTAGCAATGCGACGGTCATGGTCGCGGTGATCGCCCCGCCCAATCGCGCGAGTTGAAGGGAGTCTGAAAGACCCAGGGCCGTGGCGGTGCCGGCACCGAGTAGCACAAAGTGGAATGCCATCCACGCGCCGTGGCGACGGGTGGCCAGTAGTTCTGCGCTGGTCCAGGCGATGTGAATCACAACGCCGATTGCGATGATCCACAGTGATCCCTCAAGCGATAATTCTTTCCAGGCCCCTTTCAGCAGAGGGGAGAAGACAAGCCATGCGCTGCCGGCCGAGAGGATCAGGGCCAACTCGGCGCGCAGCCAGTTTGGGAGGCGGAGTAGTCCGTCGAAGGTGCAGACGAGTGCGGTGGCAGATGCCACGGCGAAGACGGCGTTTTGGGATCCGGTGAATGGCCACTTGGGCCAGGTCTCGGTGATGGAATGAAAGGACCAGGCGAAGGCGAGGCCGACCGCGAGCGGAGTGGCCCATTGGGCCACCGGGCCCGTGGCTCTGCGCCAGGGACGCCAGGTTACTGTCAGCAGGGCCGCACAGAGGAGTACGGGAAGAACATCGTCGAGCAGGATGTTCCGGAAATCGAGCATGGCTGGGCCTATTTTTTGGCGGCTTCGATGTCGATGATGAGGCGGACTTCATCACCAACCCCGGGGATGCCTTTGATGCCGAAGTCGCTCTTCTTGATCTCGGCTATTCCTTCGAAGCCGACGCGCTCGCCCATGGCGGTCTTGGCCGCGCCGGTCTGCTCCATGGCGATGGTGATCGATTTGGTTACGCCGTGCATGGTGAGGTCGCCGGTGACGTCGAGCATGTTGTCCTTGGCTCCCTTTTTCACGCCGGTGCTCTTGAAGGAGATGGTGGGGAATTCCTTGGCATTGAAGAAGTCCAGGCTCTTCAGGTGCGCGTCGCGCTTGGGCTGGGCGGTATCTACGTTGTTGGCGTCGACGGTGGCGGTGAAGGAATTCTGGGTGGCGTCGGCGTCGACGTTTACGCTGCCGGTTGGGGCGTTGAAGCGGCCGTAGAAATAGCTGACGTCCAGGTGCTTGATGCGGAAAACGATGCTGGAATGGACGGGATCGATGTTGTAGGTGTCGGCGGCGAAGGCCGGGGCGCATGCCAGAAGCAGAGCGACCGAGGCGAGGCGAATTGATTGAAGCATATTTTCTCCGTTTGGGTTAGGACAAATTCTTCAGGATGAAGCCGGTGGGTCTTCCCGCGGCGGATCTTGAGGTGGGGGCAGTTGTTGTTGCTGCTGCTGTTGTTGCATGGCCGCCATGCGTTTTTGAAATTGATTGAATGCCATGGTCAACGTTTCGAGGAGGCGGGGGACTTGCTGGGCGGAGAAGTAGATACGGCAGGAGACGGCGGCGTTGGGGTAGAAGCGGGTGATGAAGTCGAAGAAGAATTCGGAAGCGGAGTGGCCGATCATGACGGCGTTGGCGTAGACGCCGCTGAGCAGTTCATCGGAGAGTTTCAGTTCGCTGTAGATTTCTTCGATGGTGGGACGGCGATCGGTCGGGGGCTTGGGGAGTTCCTTTGGTGGGCCGTAGGTTTTTTCGAAATTGGCGAGGTTTTCGCGGGCGGCGTTGATGAAGTCGGCCATGACGCTGGGCGGGAGGACGACGCGGGCGGCGATCTGGAGCGGGCGGGTGATGCCCTGAACGAAATCCATGACAAACTCGTTGGGGCTGTCCTGGACGAGTGCGCCGGTGCTCAGGACGCCACGGGCGACTTTTTCGGGGACTCGAGCGCTCAGCGAGGGGTGCTGAAACTGCTGGCTGAACAAGCTGGGATCGCCCGCGGGGCGCGGGTCGTTGGGATTGCCGGGGTTTTGATTTTCATTCGCCATCTGTTGAGTCATCATGAGGCCGACCCCTTTGAAGTCAAGCGACGCAAATCGCTACCGTGCGTCCTCCTTCACGTCGACAATGCCGACGTCGATGTATTGGCCGCCGGCGTTCTGGCGGCAGTGCGCGGTGATGATATTTTTGCCGGGCTTGAGGGCGGCTTTGGCTTCATCGGTCATAGAGAATTCCTGATAGGAGCCGACGTAGCCGGTTTCCTTGAGGGCGAGGACGCCGTTGATGTAGACCTCGGCGTCGTCGTCGGGGTGGAGGAGCCACGACGGGCTGTTGAGCTTTTCATCGGTCATGGTGAACTCGCGGCGGATCCAGATGTCGCGGCCGCTCCACTTGGTGCGTACGACCGCGCCGGGCGTTCCATCCGTGCCGAAGCCGCCTTCGGCTTCTTTCCAGGTGGACGCGTCGAAGCCGGGCTTGGTCCAGTCGGCGGGCGGGGCTTCGAGGGTGTATTGCCATTTGACGGGCGCTTTTTCCGAGGTGGGTGTGATGACTTTGATTTGCGGGATGTGGCCGGTGTTGACGGCGGCGGTGCGGGGGACATCGACTTTGATGACGGCGCGGTCGTAGGTGAGGAGGCCGTTGCATTCGGTTTCGACGTCGGTGATCTGGGTGTAGACGGCGGCGCAAAGGCCGTCGTCTTTCAGGCGCCAGGCGGCGGCCATGGCGCGGACGTAGGCGGTGGTGAGTTGCTCGGGACTGCCGACGCCGCGATAGCCCCAGGATTTTTTGGACCATGTGTGGCCGTCGACACCGAGGCCGAGGCCGCCGAATTCACCGAGGACTACGGCGCGGTTTTCTTCGGGCTTGGGCATGGCCGGGTCGGGGTAGTGGTGCATGTCGTTGACGTCGCCAACTTTCATGTCGGTCCAGCCGCTGGCGTTGTTGACGATGCGGGACGGATCGGTGTCTTTGACCCATTTGGTGAGGCGCTCGGTGTCGTACTGGCCCCAGCCTTCGTTGAACACGACCCACATGATGATGGAGGGATGTTCGCCGCGGCCTTTGACGAGGGCGGCGAGCTCGGTTTCGTACTGCTTCTGCTGATCGGCGTTGGGCTTGTCGCGCATGGCGGGCATGTCCTGCCAGACGAGGAGGCCAAGCTTGTCGCACCAGTAGTACCAGCGCTCGGGTTCGACCTTCACGTGCTTGCGGGTCATGTTGAAGCCGAGTTTTTTTGTGATCTCGATGTCGTAGCGGAGGGCTTCGTCGGTGGGAGCGGTGTAGATGCCGTCGGGCCAGAAGCCCTGATCGAGCGGGCCGGCCTGGAAGATGGGCTTGTTGTTGAGCATGAGGCGCTGAACGCCTTTGTCGTCCTTGGCGAGGGAGATCTTGCGCATGCCGAAGTAGCTTTCGACCGAGTCGGTGGATTTGTCGTCGGCCGACAGTGTGACGCGGAGGGTGTAGAGGAACGGGGAATCGGGGGTCCAGAGTTTTGCGTTGGGGATGTCGATTTTGATTTCAGCGCCGGCCTTGCCTTCGCCTTTGGCGATTTGGTTTGCGCCGTCCATCACGGTGACGGAGACATTTCCGGCGGCGGCCTGCGCGGTGATTTTCACTGCGCCGGCGTCGAGGTCGGCGAGGATGTGGAGGGATTGGACACTGGTGGCGGGGACGGGTTCGAGCCAAACGGTTTGCCAGATACCGGAGGCCGGGGTGTAGAAGATGCCGCCGGGCGTGTTGGTTTGTTTTCCGCGGGGTTGGTTGCCGACGTCGGTGCCGTCGTAGGCGTTGACGCTGAGCTCCTGCGGCCCGGCGGGTTTCAATGCATCGGTGATGTCGAGGGTGAAGGCGTCGTAGCCACCTTTGTGAGCGCCGACGGATTTTCCATTGACGAAGACGGCGGCCTGGAAATCGACGGCGTCGAAGTGGATGAGGATGCGCTGGTTGTTCTGGGTCCACTTGGCGGGGATGTCGAAGGTGCGGCGGTACCACATGCGATCTTCGTGGCGCATGAGGCCGGAGAGGCGGATTCGACGGGGAAGGGGACGAGGATTTGTTCGGCGAGGTCTTTGCCAGTGGGCGTTGGATCATTTTCTTTCGCGGCGGCGAACTGCCAGAGGCCGTTGAGGTTTTGCCATTCGGCCCGGACCATTTGCGGGCGCGGGTATTCGGGGAGGGCTTTTTCAGGCGTGACGTCTTTGGCCCAGCGGGTCATGAGAGAACCTTCGGCGGGCTTCCAATCGGCGGCTGGTGAGATGGCCGGGAGAAGGAAGAAGAGGAGAGGGAGGATGGTGCGGTGTGGAATTCTCATGGTTGAAATTTTACAGCGGGGTAGGAATATCGGTTAGTGAGCGAGCGGTTGGAATTTCCGGGTTGCGGTTTTGAGGGTTTGCCAAGCCGAAGGAGGCGGCGTTCGGGGTGCTGGAATGCGCGCAGAAATTGTGTTTGGGTGCGCGTTGCGTTGATTTGATTGGGCATAAGAACCTCATTGAAATAGAGTTGTGAACAATTGGCCGTTGCCTTTCTGCTCGAAAAACCGACCCTAAAGCGGTATCGAAGGGGGCCTCCGACCTCCCTCGAATCTCCCCAAACCGACGTTGAATCACCCTCTTTTGACCCTCGAATTGCCCCTTTTCGACGGAGTGCTGAGGACTGAGTGGTGGGTGCTGAGGGGCGGAAAAAATGCGCGCAATTGAGTTGGATGTCGGTTCTGGCGTCGCGGTTTTTCGCAAGTGCTTGTTTGGTCGATGATTGGGATAACGCGGGGGTGGTGATTGGTCGTTTCAAACCGACCACTAACCGACCACCAACCGACCTGTAACCGACTAGCAAACGACCACTAACCGACCTGTGACCGACCAGCAAACGACCACTAACCGACCACCAACCGACGTGGGCTACTTGAGACATGAAAC
>JBBRHH010000288.1:0-7574 GCA_038222915.1 Tepidisphaerales bacterium | reverse complement strand
CGGTGTTCACTCGAAACGCCTCCTTGCGTATGGGGATGAAGGATCGATACAACCCTCTTCATACACGAAAACGCGGGCGTTTCGAGTCTTTTTCTGCGCTCAACGCGATCACGATGCGGGGTTACGCTTGAATAGGGGTTAGCTCCGTGCACACAGGGTTACGGCGTAAAGTATTTGAGTAGAGTGCCGCTCTCTTCTCCCGGCTCGATCGGATCCGATACGCCAGAATCTTCGTTAAACTCCACACCGGATTTCAAGACCCAAGTTTCATCTTGATACGCATAGATAAATCTGTAGCTCTGAGGGCCAAAAAAATGACTGGGCGTGGGCGAGAAATCGTTTGCCGACGCGGCCTCGCTTTTCGTCTTGTAGAGCTTCGTATGTGTGTCCTGCGCCTTCACGACCACTGTTCCCATATATGGCGACACGAGGGAGTCCGTTTTCTTTATGTCGTGAGACGTGCTAACAATTTGCGGTTTGGACTTTAGCCAAGCAGTTGTGTCCAAGGCCGATGAAGTGGACGGCAGTTGATGGAGCCGGCCAGTGTCACTCTTTGCTCGCACTGACGCCGTTTCGATCACCCGCTTGAAGGTCACAACGGGATCGGACGCGGCGTTCGGCGCGCTCTTGGCTGGATCAGCCGTCCCCGATTCCGTCCTCGGGGCAGCGGACGACGACTCTTTAGGCTTGTCACATCCCGGAAAGCCTGCGAATACGATGATTAAAATGGGCGTGGCAAGAGTGCGAGTGAGCATTCGGGACTCCTTTGGCTGAAAAACACCTTCCGCTGCATAACCTCTTAGTATCCTGCCCGCCGGCGCAACATAGCACCGGCTGAGACTTGGTAGCTTGCCCGCATTGGGAACAGTTGTCAAAGAAACTTTCTGGTGACTCGGCAATGTCCGCATGCCATATGTTCGTGTAGTGAAGTTGCCTGGGAAATTCGAGGGCGGTAGCCCGGCAACGCCGATTGGCCGACAACATCATCGCGGCCTACCGCGGCTGGGTTCAACAGTTTCTCCGCTTCTGCGCCAGTGCTCGCGGCCCATGGAAACTGCCCGAAGCGGAACTGGAACAACTGCGTATCAGCGTAAAGCGCGGGCGGCCCTATTCGGGTTGGATGCATGGGTCGGCCGGACTGCGGATCGGCTTGATCCTGGGTTCGCCCTTCGAGCGGGACGGCCGAAGAGGCTTCTTAGGAGGAAGGATCTGCGGTTATTGTGAATGTCCCTTTCTCCATTTTTGAATGTCCCTTTTTCTGCTTCGTCCACAGCAGCGGCTGCGGCAAGCCGGACCGCTCGCCGGACGCGGTTAACTGTTCCGCAATTTGTAGTCATGCATAGCACGCTTGAGTTTACTCTGGATTGTGAGGACGTTCGACGAGCCATATCCACTAAACACGACCATCTCGGGCTTGTCGAGGTCGTCCAGGAAGACGATACCCAAGACTGCGCTGACGCTCTGCGACACCCTCGATGAACTGTGACTGAACGCCCCGTTGCTCGTGGATGTGGTCGAAATGTTCAGGCCGCTGGACTTCGCGTCCATCGCAAACTCGTGCACGCGCACAAACGGAATCCGGAACGCTTCCTTCGTGAACATGCCGGCGGTGAAGATGATGTGGTCGGCGTCGAAAGTGAATTTCCCGCCTGCGCCCGATCGCAGTCCCCACGGGCCGCTGGTGTATGTGGCTGGGGTGCTACACGCTCTGTTCATCTGGATGACCGCCTCGGCTACCTCGCGGGTGAGACCCATGGCGGTGGCGCGGCAGACATCGCAATCGGTTCGGCCTGTCATGCGGAATGCGAACGGCAGCGTGTTACCGCAAGTCCGGCATTTGCCTGTGGGAGCCGCCGGAGCAACTGCTGATGGGGGCGGCGATGTGTGCAGGGGTGGATCGCCATCGGAAACGACTTGAGGTGGCGGGGGCGACGGTACTGACCCGGGGGAAATTGGTGTTAGCAGAGCTGCTTGCACCCGCTTTGCCACGTTGGCGAGGCCTGTGAACGGATTAGGTGCGGATGACGGCTGTTCTTGTGGTGCCGTGCCATTGGGGTTGGCACAAGTACCGCACAAGCGGGTGCCAGTGACTTTGGCCAGCATCGGCAATTCAACGCCGCACTTGCGACACCGATTGGTGACGGAGCGGTACGTGTGAGTCGCGGCCTTGCCGAACAGCTTCTTGAGGTCCTCATTCATCCGCTGATACTCCTCAATGTGAGACGTGCCGGTCGGCTGCTTGCCGCATCACGTCTTAGTATCCTGCCAGCCGGCGCACCATAGCACCGGCTGAGCCTTGGTAGCTTGCCCGCATTGGGAACAGTTGTCAAAGAAATATTCTGGTGACTCGGGCAGGGGCAGTGTCAGTGGGCATATGTTCGTGTCGTGAAGTTACTTGAGAAATTCGAGGCGGTAGCCCGGCAACGCCGATCGGCCGACAACACCATCGCAGCCTACCGCGGCTGGATTCAACAGTTTCTCCGCTTTTGCGCCAGTGCTCGCGGGCCATGGAAACTGCCCGAAGCGGAACTGGAACAACTGAGTACGAGGGTAAAGCGCGGGCGGCTCTATTACGGGTTGGATGCATGGGTCCGCCGGACTGCGGATCGGCTTGATCCTGGCTTCGCCCTTTGAGCGCGACGGCCGAAGAGGCTTCTTGGGAGGAAGGATCTGCGATTATTATGTACGTTCCTGTTTCCGTTTCCTTGTTCCTCCTCGCCATATTTCCGTCCAATATGCCTCTGCGGAGTTACGGGGGACGCCTTGCCCGCGGCCGAAATCCGCTTCGGCTGGCCGCGCGGCGATCCGTCAGGCAGAGTCCAGAAAAAAGCCCCGCATTTGCATGCGGGGCTTTAGATGATCGATTGGTTCTGGTCGAGGATTAGTTCATCGATCGGCTTAATTCTTCGAGGCGTTGGACTAGTTCGGCGGATTCTTCTTCGCGCTCGCCTACGCTGCTGTTCCAGACTACCTTCTCGTTCTTCTCGACGGCCTTCTCCATGCGACGGCAGGCGCTGATGACTGTGCTGTGATTTCGCTTGCCCATGCGCATGCCGATTTCGGGGAAGCTTAGCTTGGCGGTGCGGCGGATGAGGAACATGGCGAGGCTGCGGGCGAGGCTGATCGTGCGCTGGCGGCGGCCGGACATGAGGTCTTTCATTTCCAGCGAGAAATAGTTGCAGACGGAGGTGAGGATGTTTTCGGGTTTGACGGGGGCGATCATCTGGCGGTCGAGATCGCCCATGGCCTGTTGCACCATTTCGATATCGACGTGGCGGCCGGTGAGTTTGACGTGAGCGCCGATGCGGGTCATTGCGCCTTCGAGCTCACGAACGTTTTGCGTGACGCGGCGGGCGATCCAGCCGATGACGTCGTCACTGAGCTGCATGTTGTTGCGGCGGAGAAGGCCGCGGAGGATTTCGCAGCGGGTGGCGAAGTTTGGCGGATCGACACGGACCACCATGCCGCTGACGAAGCGGTTGATGAGGGATTCGCCGAACTCGTCGATTTGCTTGGGATGGGCGTCGCTGGCGATGACCAGCTGACGGCCCATGGCTTCGATGGCGTTGAAGGTGTGGAGGAACTCTTCCTGGGTGGCTTTCTTGCCGCCGAGGAAATGGACATCGTCAATAACGAGGAGATCCAGGTCGCGCATCTTGCGGCGGAACTGATCCAATTTGCTGGAGCGAAGGGCGAGGAGGAACTCGTTGGTGAAGTCTTCGCCCGTGAGATACATCCAGCGCTTGGTAGGATGGTGGTGGATGAAGCTGCGGCAGAGGCCCTGGAGGAGGTGGGTTTTGCCCAGGCCGCAAGCACCGTGGACGAAGAGGGGGTTGTATTGGACGCCGGGGAATTCGGCCACGTGGGTGGCGGCGTTGTAGGCGAGATGATTGCTGGGCCCGACGATATACGTGGCCAGCTCATGGCGAAGGCGTACGGGGGCGTGGCCGGGGTGGTGCTGGCGCGGCGGTTGGGGGGAGCGTGTGTGGATTTGGATGGGGACGGGCTTGGCGGCCGTTTCCGGCTGTGGGCGCGGGAGTGCGTGCGCCGGAGTTTCACGCGGCGGTGGATCGCGACGGACCGCACCGTTGCCGTTCGTGCCCGGGCTGGTGGGATAGCCCTCGATGGCGGCTACGCCGACCGTGGTGTCCGACGACGAAGTGTTGTCGGATCTGGTCGGTGCATTTTTCTTGCGCTCCAGCTCGAAGAGCTGAGGAACGACGGAAAAACGCACGGCCAATGAGCAGCCGAGCACTTCGTGCGCGGCTTCCTGAATTGGACGTGAGAAGTGGGTGCCGATCCACTCACTGATGAAGTCGTTGGGGACAGCGATCTCCAAGCCATCCTGCTTGAGATCGAGCCGGGTTGAATTGTGAAACCAAACATGAAAGCGTTGCGTTCCCACTCGTTGTGCGATGGCATCCGCCAAGCGCGTCAACTGAGGATCGTGTGTGCCAGTCCAGCTCACGTCGATCTCCTTGGTCGAGGTCTTCGAAACGAGGCTGGTTTCTGAGGCCAGCCCCACCCACCTCGCGCACCACGACCCCTCCGAGGGCCATGAAGCGCGAGACATTCTGGCTGCTTATACCGGTCTCGTTCTCCCGCGAGCCGGCCTATCCAAGCAGCGTCCTACCTGCAACCTCTTCCGTGAGATCGTGTCCATACGATATGTGGGCGCACAGATGGCCAATCCAGGCCATCGCCATCTCAAAGCACGACGTTGTAGTGCACTCAAGACATGCGCCCCGATCCATCCAAACCATCCCTGTCCAAAGTTCCCATTCTCTACAGGCGGAAAAATAGTCGCGCGCGGCAGCGTTGACAAGGCGAACTTTACCGGATTTTCCGTTCACATTGCTGCAACCATAGGTGGGGCCTGATCGAAGCGATCTAAAAAAAATCTTAACCACTTTTCATACACAATCTTTATCAGACGTGTGGAGGGAGCGTGGACAAGTTCGGGGAGCGCGTTGCTGGTTCATTCGTTGCGGGCGGTGGATTGAGGAGTTTGAGCATGGCGGTTTTTCGGCAGATGGCTGCGAAGCCGTGCCGCCAGTAGAGTTTCAACGCCGGAGTGTTGGCGGCGTCCACGGCGAGTGAGAGGCGGGCGTAGGGGGAGGCGGAGACGAGCGCCTGGGCGTGGCGGAGGATGAGGTCGGCGATGCCGCGGCCACGTGCCTGGGGGGTGAGGCCGAGGTAGACGAGTTCGATTGCGTCGCTGCGTGGAACGCCGCTGAGGAGGACGACGCCGAGCGGGACGTCGTTGTGGTGGAGGACGCGCCAGAGCTGCGGGGAGAATTCGCCGGTTGCGCGATGGCCGTTGATGACGTCTTCAATGTTGCGCACGCCATTGAGCGCCGGGCAGTCGAGACTGTCCTGATAGCTGGCGAGGATGGTCTGGGCGAAAACATTGTGGTTGGCGGCGCAATAAGTTTTCCAGCCCATACCGGTTGGCAGCGGCGCGTCTTCACGGCCCTTGCGAACCGGCGAATGCATGTACATCAATTCGGCGAGCTTCGTAAAGCCAGCTGGCGAGAGGGTCGCGATAATGCCTTCGTCGTGCACTTCGGAAAGGACCTGGGCGATCTGAATGCCGGAGGCGGCGGCGGCGTCACATGCGGCGTTGATGACGAGGTGGGTTGCATGTGCGAAGGATGGATCCTTGCGATAGGGTGGAACAAACAGCAGGACGGTTCGGCCGGGGCTTACCAAGGGCAGAATGGCGGATTGGATCTGGTTGCCGCGGACGGCCATCCAGAGCCCTCCCGCGGCGGAGGTACTGGTGCGGGCCAGGCGAACGAAGTCGCGGAATTGTGCTTCGCCGCCGAAGCCGGCGGCGTTGGCAAGAATGACGCGGATCGCGGCCTCAATTTCGTTGTCAGCGGCGGGTCTAATCAGCGGCGGAGACGCGGACGCGTGTTGAGGCAGGCGCTTGAGGAAGGGAAGATTTGACAGTGCTCCCAAGGACTGTAAGAATAACCCAGATTACCGTAAGGGCAACACCTATGATGCGCAGCACCACCCGCGTGGCATTTGTTTTTCTGGCTGTGTTCTCGCTGGCCGCGGCTTGTTTTGCATTTCCAAGGCCTGCGGCTTATCGAGTGTCGTGGGAGTTTAAATTTGAACATGTCTCGCCAAAGCGGATCGTGGTGACGCCGCCGGGGTCGAAATCGCCACAGGCGTATTGGTACATGACGTACCGGGTTACCAACAAGACAAAAGAAGAGCATCCGTTTTTGCCATTGTTTGAAATGCTGACCCGCGACGGGCAACTTATCAAGAGCGATAAAGACGTGCCGGCAGGCGTGTTTGATGCAATCAAGGACCGGGAGAAGAACAAGTTCCTTGAGCCGTCGGAGAAGGTGATCGGCGCGCTGCTGGTGGGCGACGATCAGGCGAAGGATGGGGTGGCGATCTGGCCGGAAACGGACCTGCGGATGGGGAAGTTTTCGGTATTCGCGAAGGGTCTGACCGGGGAATCAGAGTTGTATCAGCTTGTCGATGGAAATTATGTGGCGGTTGAGGACATGCGGAAGATTGCCCCGGAAGCGCGTGACAAGCTGATCGTGCTGCACAAGACGCTGCAAATGGATTATGAGGTTGTCGGCGATGGCGGTCCGGCGACGCAAGCCGAAGAGTTGCGTCTGGAGTGGATTATGCGGTAGGGCCGTGCCTCTACGGCTGAACGTATTTTATGGTTGACGCGGTAAGGTTACCGGCGTTGCCATGCGGGTTAATCAATCTATCAATTCGGTTTGGATTCCGCAGTTGCGACATCCATGCCAGCGCCACGGCATGTATCGTTCAGGCGGTGAACGTCAACATGGGCGTGTCGGCGCAGGGGAATCCGATGCCAACCGGGACGGTGGCAAATGCAGGGAACCCGCACGGCAACCCCGATCATGCGCCGGCGCAATCGCCAACGTTGGTTACGGGATTGCCAATCGTGCCGGGCGCCACGTTGACGTTCGACCAGATCACCGGGCTTTCAACCAACGACCCGAATAATTTGCAGGTCACTCCTGATGGGGATCCCACATTCGTTGTGAGCAATTATGCGGGATCGGAGCATGGGATTTCGAACATGCAGGCGCCGATCAACTCCCTGGTAGGAGTGTTCCTGGATGACAACCAGCCGGATTTGACGACATCGCCCACGCCACTGGATTTTTCGAGCTCGGCAAGCCGCGACTTTACTTCGGAGTCGCCGAAGTTGAAGCAGGTCTTTTACATTGGGGATGGGGTGACGAGCACAAGCGTAACGCAGCAGTTCGTGGTGCCGACGGGTGCGACGCGGTTTTATCTGGCGACGATGGATGGATACGAGTGGAATAACAACCTGGGATCGCGGACGGTGCGGATTAATCGGCCGGCCGTCGTGTCGCTGGTCAAGTAATGGACGACCTGGTCAGGGTGTGGGCTTCTCGGAATCGTGGGTCGGGGGAAGGCCACGCAACTCGCGCTTGATCGCGGTTTTTCGCGCCTTTTCTGCCTGACGAATCACTTTATCTGACTTGGGCTTGCGGATCAGGCGGCGCAGCAAGGTGATGCCTACGATGACGACTGGAATGGGG
>JBBRHH010000287.1:0-7575 GCA_038222915.1 Tepidisphaerales bacterium | reverse complement strand
ACCTGCTCGAAAACGCGCTGTCTGAATGGATGAAGGTGGAAAAGGCTGCAAAACGCGTACGAAACAAGCTCGCGCGCGATCTCAAGATTTACATTGCTTCAACTGACCCAGTCGACTCTTCATTGATTTCATCGATCGATAACAGCACAACTCTTGCCGCGGCTCTGGAAGATACGGCCCAGGAATATCGTCGTAACCTCGACGACATCAGAGCCACGGTCTTTGAATTGTTCCCCGACAAAGAGAAAGACAAAGAGAAAAAAGAGGAGGATCGGGTAAAGAATCGAGCGGTCTTCTCTGACCTCTTGGACTCAACCACCGCGCCTCTGTTCGCCACTCCGGCGCAGCTCGGGTTGTTCCTCCACCCGACCAACTCCAAAGCCGACAAAGCGGCCCCGCCGGCCGATGAAGCGACGTGGGAGTCGGTATCCGAAACCGACGGCATTCTCAGCACATTGTACCGACTCACCAAGGCAGCAAAAGTGGCACATGGCGCTGATATGACCGACGCGAAAGGCTGGATCGTCCTCGCGACCAACGCACGCCTTTTCAAAGCGGTGCGAACTATAAACGGCCATCTGCTGCTTGCCTCCATGAACGCTCATCTCGGTGAAGACAATGGCATCCGGCTCAAAACAGAATTGGCTGAGCATGACCTGCACATGGACTCCTTCGAGGCACAGGTCCAGGAAGCCGGTTTCCGTCTGACCCTCGGCGACCTGAAGGCGTTCCACGATGGGGGCATCACGGACGACGATATCCGCAACCTGGAATTGCTTGCCCTGCCGTTTATCGCCGCGAAATGAAACTGCCCGTTGAACCGTGAAAATACAAAACAATCTACTGGAGAACGTCATGTCCGATCAAAATTTCCAAAACGTTTGCTTGAAGCTGTCCACGAAATTCGCGCCCCTCGCATTATTATTTGTCATCGCGACGGCGGCCGCAGGATGTACGTCATCAAGCGGCGCACTGGCCAAAGCGCGTGCACTTTCAGAACAAATCAGCCCTTATCGCGACGAGCAAAGCGCGCGCGTTGAGAAGTCCAACAAAGAATATCGCGACGCGTTCACGCAACTAATGGACGCGTTCTGTGATCTTTCTCGAACGCAATTGAGGCAGGGCCAGGATACCGATGCACAGAACATCGCAGATCACATGATCTCTGACGACAAGTCCGTATTGATCGGCAACCTTCGCTCCACATTCTCTCAGACCATCAAATCTCAGCGACAGGCGATCACGGATGTTGACTCGGCGGTCGCGCAAGCCCGCAATGCATATGTTGCCGCCTATTCAAAGGCAAAACTCCAACTTGCGAAACTCGACACGATCCAGGCAAACCTTCGTGTCCTCGCGACGGCCGATTCGCTCTCAGACGAATTTCAGAACGCTACAGGGATCATCAAGAACATCGTGGAAACCGCAGAAGATGCGCAAAAGAGCGCCAATGCCGACGCTGGAACGAAGCCGGCCGCCAAGACCCAAACGCCATCCGCGTCGGCCGCCGCGCCGAAGAGTTAGTGCTTGGCCTTGTCATAGGCGGCCTTGACCCAGGCGTCGCGCTTGACGACGTTGGCGGCGTCTTTGTCGGCGTCGAGCGCCACCGCCATGCCGCCCGGAAGCGTCACTTTGCCCGCCTGCATGACGTTCTTGTCAACTGAACTCGCGAAGGTTCTAAACGCGTCACGAATGGATTTGTCCTCGGCCAGCGTCCAACTGTTCTTTTCCAGCCAATCCTTGAGATACAACGCCATCGCCGCCTCAGCGCCAGTGGCCTCCAAGGTGGGTGGCAGAGCGATCGACGGATATTTTTCGTGGTGCCCGACCACTTCGGCGACCAGGTACCCCGCAACCGCTTTGCGCGAATTCACATCCTGCATTTTCGCGAAGTGATCTGTATGCGCCGCGCAGTACAGCCAGAGCGACCAGCGCCGCGCCCGCGGCAGTGAATAGTACACCGTGGTGAGATCGCCGCGCAATTCCACGTAGTGCGAGATCATTGTCTTGGGCGGGTTCGCGGGGAGGAACATGGCGATCGCCATCCACGCCTCGGCCGATCCGACGTCCATCCACACTTCGCGCTGGTTCAGCTCTCCCTTGGTAAATCCATGCTCCCCTTCCCCCGCATCGTCCATATTTTTGTAATCCCACCCCAGCGTCAGGAGCATGGCCGTACCGTTGAAATTGACGCCGACGCCCTTGGCGGCGGGGTCGTAGGTGGCGTTGATGGGACGCCAGACCGTGGGCTGGAAGGCGATTTTCTTTCCGAGTTTGCACTGGGCCCACCAGGCCGGGCGGCACTCGGCCATGGACTGGCGGATGTAGCCGAAGTCGGCGCGCTCGTGGGCGGGCATCGCTTCGAGTTGCTTGGGCGTGAGGATGTTTAGCTCGGCCTCGAGCTCCGGGACCTTGCCGGTGAGATATTCGTCGACGATGCGCTGATGCGTTTCGCTTTCGGGCGCGGCGGGAGCGGGCGCTGGTGCTGGGGCGGCGAAGGTTGCAGCAGATGCGGAGGCGAGGACTGTAGCGAAGGCGCGGGCGATGTATGACATGGGCAGGCTCCTGTGCAAAGGACCGCGACGATGGGCGATTATTCTAGCGTGGAGGCGCGGGGCTTGGCGACCCTGCCCAGACGATGGCGTTGAGCAGCAAGCCGCGGAACGGTTCTTCGTTAAAGTCATCCGGATGGCCAAGCGAGGTGTAAAAGACCCGGGCCTTCTTCGATCCATACGTGTTCACCCAGGCCACCGGTTCCACCGGCCGATCCGGAACCTCGCCCATCAATAGCGCAGTTGCGGTCTCTCCCAACGGCGAAACGCGATACAAGTGCCCGTTGCCAATCAGCTTCGCAACATCCACGCCCTTGAGAACGGCTTGCCCCTCCTGCCCCGTCGCCACGGAGACTTTCGTTAACGCCCCGGGCGGCCAATGCCCCGTGTAATGACCGGCCAACACTTCCGGATCAAACTCGGGCCAATCCGCCAAAGCCTCCGGCACATCGCGTTTCCCCTTGGTCTGCGGCGCAAAGGCGTGACAAGCGGTGCGAATCCCCACGAGCCCCTTTCCGGCCGCCAGGTACGCCTTGATTGCATCCATCTGGGCCGGCGGCATCGCGCGACGACGGACGCTCACCAGCAACACATCGGCGTCGCGCAGCGCCTCGACCAATCCGGGGAAGTTGTTCTTATCGTTCGCGTCGGGCTGTATGATTGTCACATGAAAGCCGGCCGGCTCCAGCGTCGACTTTGCGAAGGCCGGCAGCGTCTCCCACGTCTTGTATTCATCCTCTCCGATCAACATCACCACGTGCCGCCCACCCGCGCCGCCGCCTGCGCAGCCCATGCAACCCACGATCCACAGCAGCAGAATTCCCAGGCTCGATGCTCGCATATCCATCTCCGCGCTTGGCAACAATCCGTTCGGCCATTACAACCCTATCATCGCCGCACGATACAACAACACATAGGCCCCTGATCACCCTGATCCAACCGGAACACCGCATGCCTTCGCCTCCCGCTTCCATTGAAGACGTCGCCCAGCTTGATGATTTGCTGTCGGACCCTACGCCGGTGGTTGTGGAGACGCTGAATCGACTGGATGGGGATTTTCTCATTCTTGGCGCGGGTGGGAAGATGGGCCCGACGCTGGCGCGGATGATCCGGCGGGCGTTGGACGAATCCAAAACACGTCGACGGGTGATTGCGGTTTCTCGATTTTCGAGCGGATCTAATGCGAGCAGTCTACAAGCATGGGGGATTGAAACGCTGTCGGCCGATCTGCTTGATCCGGCGCAGCTCAATGGGCTGCCGGATGTGCGCAATGTTATTTACATGGCCGGGATGAAGTTTGGTTCGACCAATCAGGAGGCACTCACCTGGGCGATGAACAGTTATCTGCCGGGGATGGTTTGCCAGAAGTTTCGCGATAGCCGGATCATCGCTTTTTCCACCGGTAATATTTATGGGTTAGCGCCGGTGAGTCTTGGCGGGTCGGTTGAGAGTGATCCGCTTGTTCCGGATGGCGATTACGCGATGAGCTGCCTTGGCCGGGAGCGGATTTTTGAGCACTTTAGTCGCACGCTGAAAATTCCGGTGTCGATCGTTCGACTCAACTACGCGACCGAGCTTCGGTATGGGGTGCTGGTGGATCTGGCGAAGAAGATTCTGGCGAGTGAGCCGATCCATCTCGCGATGGGAAATGTGAATGTGATCTGGCAGGCGGATGCGAATGCGATGGCGTTGTGTGCCTTTGATCGGGCCGCGAGCCCGCCGTTTTTGTTGAATGTGGCTGGGCCGGAAGTGCTAAGTATTCGGCGGGTGTGTGAGCAGCTTGGGCAGTTGATGAAGAAGCCTGTGACGTTTACCGGCGCTGAAGCGCCCAATACGCTCTTGAGCAATGGGCAGCTTGGGCATCGGCTTTATGGATATCCGCGGGTTGGGATTCAGCAGGTTCTGGAATGGACGGCCGATTGGGTTTTGCGCGGGGGGGCGTCGCTTTCGAAGCCTACGCATTTTGAGGCTCGGGATGGGAAGTTTTGACGGTCAAGGAAGTTGTCGGGCGAATATCAAGAGTGGAACGAAATCGTGTACCTCATTTACCTCGACGAATCTGGAAACTCCGGACTGAATTTCAATGACGCGCAGCAGCCTGTTTTTTCGTTGTGCGCGATGATTGTTGCCGAGGAACGATGGCAAAGCCTCGAGCGTGACTTGAAGACGGTCGTGCAATTGCAGTTTCCTGAACTCTGTGAGGCGAGCGGCTTTGAAATACACGGGTCTGATTTACGGCGCGGGACCGGTCCGTTTGCAGGAATCGCGGTCGCCGACAGAATCAAATTTCGTGACGCGTGGATGCAGACCGGAGAACAGCACGGCGTTCGATTGATTCGTCGATCCGTTCACAAGAAGCAGTATTCAGAGTGGTGCGTCAGGGAATTCGGGGCCGGCATTCGCATCAATCCGCACGTGGCGACATTTGCCCTGGTCTCGAGGTGCATTGACAACTATCTCCAAACGCTTCAGGGCCCACCGCTGGGGATACTGATTTCAGACGAGAATAAAGAGGTGATGGACGATGTCGAGAAATCAATAAAAACTCTTCGAGGACGAGATGGCGCGTTGCGGCTTGGAAGGATAGTTGAGAAGGGTTTCTTCATCGACTCATCAAAGAGTCTACCACTTCAATTGTGTGACCTCTTCACGCTCAGCCTTCGAAAATCAGACGAGAGGAATTTTGGCTTCCAGGCGAAGTCCATCGACGATTCGGGAATCGAAATTGCGGAACGGCTTTGTGTAGTTGATTCCCAGAATGATCTGGACGTGCTCGCGTGGATCGCCGAAGAGCGCAAAAAAGAAGCGGCCAGGGGATAAATCCCGAAGTCGGTTGACACCGGCCTCATCTGGTCGCCACGGAAATTATATCGACGATAACTGACGACGACAAGAAAAATATCCAAATTCTCACACAATCAAGGCAGCGATGCTTAGCGAGTAGTATTTTTTCGAGACATTATGATCCCCCCCTCTCTCCATCGCGGCCTGGTTATTCCTGCTAATCCTCTTGCGCTGACCGCACAGCGAAAGCTCGACGAACGCCGCCAGCGGGCGCTTTGCCGGTATTACATAGCGGCCGGGGCGGGCGGGCTGGCTGTGGCTGTACATACGACGCAGTTTCAGATTCGTGATCCGAAGATTGGATTGTTTAAGCCTGTGCTGGCGCTGGCGGCCGAGGAGATGGGGCGAGCGGATGCGCGGCGTGACGAGCCGCTGGTGCGGATTGGTGGGGTTTGTGGGCTGACTGCGCAGGCGGTGGGTGAGGCCGGGACGTTGCGCGATCTTGGGTATCATGCGGGGTTGCTTAGTCTGGCGGCGCTGAAGGATGCTTCGGATGATGCTGTGCTGGCGCACTGCCGGACGGTGGCCGATACCATTCCGCTCATCGGGTTTTATCTGCAGCCGGCCGTGGGTGGGCGGGTTTTGTCTTATGGCTTTTGGCGGAGGTTTCTGGAAATTCCGAATGTGGCCGCGATCAAGATTGCGCCGTTTCATCGCTATCGCACAATTGATGTCATCCGTGCCCACGCGGAATCGGGTCGAACCGATGTTGCGCTTTACACTGGCAATGATGACAACATCATTCTGGACCTGATCACGCCGCATGAGTTCATGGTGGATGGAAAACCGGCGGAACGCCGGATCGCGGGCGGGCTGCTGGGGCACTGGTCGGTTCATACGGAGCGGGCGGTGCAACAGCTTAAGGCGTGTCACGATTTTTCGCGATCATCCGTGGGCGCGACCGCGTTCCTGCGGCTTGCGATTCAGGTCACCGACACCAATGCGGCTTACTTCGATGCCGCCAACAATTTTGCCGGGTGTATCGCCGGGCTGCATGAAGTCCTTCGCCGGCAGGGACTGCTGGAGGGCATCTGGTGTCTGGATGAGAACGAGACTTTGAGCCCCGGGCAATCGGACGAGATCACGCGCGTTCTGCGCGATTATCCGCACCTGCACGACAACGACTTTATCGCCGCGCATCGCGACGAATGGCTGCGCTAGTTTCTAGTGGCGCGCTTCCAGCACCAGATTGAACGGCGTTTGGGTGGCCCGGCGAAATTTTGTGAAGCCGCCGGCGGTGACAACTTCCTTGAGTTTTTTCTCGCCAGCCTGTGCGCCCAGCGCCGGGCCGTTGTGGGCGACGGAGGCCGGGACGCAGATCATGGTGGAGGCCGCGTAGAAGACCCGGCCAACCGGGTTTAGATTTTCTTCTGGCGCGTCGCCCGCGAAGGGTTCCACGATCATCCACGTTCCATCCGGTGCCAGCGTGTCGTGAACGTGTTTGGCTGCGCCGGTTGGATCACCCATGTCGTGCAGGCAGTCGAAGTGGGCGACGAAATCGAACTTCTTTCCGCCTGCGTCGGGATAGTCTGTGCTCTTGGCCACTTGAAACGTCACGCGGTCGGCGACTCCGGCCGCCTTGGCGCGCTCCTTTGCCATGTCGATCGAACCGCCGTGGAAGTCGAAACCCCAGAAGCGGGAATTCGGATAGGCCTGCGCCATGAGGATTGTCGAAGCGCCGAGGCCGCAGCCGATGTCTGCCGCCAGTGCGCCGGCCTTGAGTTTCTTTTCCACTCCATCGAGTGAAGGGATCCAGCTCGTCACCAGATTGCCGGCGTAGTTGGGGCGGAAGAATCTTTCGGTGCCGAGGAACAGATCGTGGTGGTGGTCGCACCAGTCGAGGCCGGCCCCGGTCTTGAAGTTCTCTTCCATGCGCGGCACCGCTTTCATCACCGCGGAGATGACCTGGAATGCCCCGCAGATGAAACACGGGCTTGTCTCATCGGCCAGCGCGAAGGCTTGCTCCGGGGAGAGGCTGTATTTTTTTTCGGCCGCGTCATAGGTCACGTATCCACCGGCCGCCTGATTGTTCAGCCACTCGCGGATGTAGCGCTCGAAGGTACCGGTTGCCTTGGCCAGTTCCGTAGGCGTCATCGGGCCTTCTTTGGCCATCGTCTTGTACAACCCGAGCCTGTCGCCGATCAACACCAGCGCGGTGCTCATGCCCGCGCCGATGTCG
>JBBRHH010000286.1:0-7624 GCA_038222915.1 Tepidisphaerales bacterium | reverse complement strand
CAGGCCGTCGTGGAGCTTTTCGGCCTCCGGGATTTCCGCGTCGGTGAGTGGGTCGATCAAGCCAACGGTGTGGCGGCAGATGACGCTCCGCAACGGTTGCGAAGGAAGAACATCGGCTGGAGTCAGGCCTTCAAGTTCAGCGAGATGCGCGTATTTCGGATGCGGACGGCTGAGATCGATGCCAAGCGTGTTGCTGTGCACGGCGTGAGCGAAGGTCGTTTTGCTCGCCCTACAGAACGCGTCGATGACAGCACGCTCGACGAGGGTAACACCAAAATTCCACAGGAGCGGCGGATATGTTTTCGATTTTGCCCATTGCCGCTGGGCGCTATAGATCTCGTCCCATAGATCAAACACGTTGTTGGCAGGCGCGGCCGCCATGGCACATTTCGAGGCAGAGCCGATGACGTCAACTATGTCATCGGCGTCTTGCGACAGCGAACTGTTCGGATTCTTCGTCAGCCACTTGGGCGGAAGATGATCGGCCGCCACACCCCATTGCGGCTTCCCATCGATTTCGAGTAACACCCGAACGAACAGGTGCGGCGTCGTCGTCATGGTCACGATGCCGAAACGGAACGGCATACGCGTGCGCATATTAAAGACATAATGCTGAATGTCCGCGATGCGCAGTTTCATGGGTCCTTCGTTTTTAGTTGTTGTGCAGATCAGGCAATCTTGACCGGGAATCCCTGCCCGCGCGCAGTGACCGGTCTGTTGTGGCTCCGCCACATCGTGAGCGGCAGGCTTCCAATGCCAATCAACAGGAGTTGGGAGGCGATGAACCAGACCAGAACATAGAAGGCAGAATCCATAAAGCCGTAAGAATGAAGGCCAACGCCCAGCATGTTGGTGCCGAACCACGACCAGCTTGTGACGATGTTTCCGAAGATCGCCAGAACGGCCACGCCGCGCTCACGTGCCCAACCGCACCAGCGGGCATGGAGAACCAGGGCGTTCCAGAGGACGATAAGAACCGCACCGTTTTCCTTCGGATCCCAGCCCCAGAACCGGCCCCACGATTGGTCGGCCCAGATGCCGCCCAGGATGGTGCCCACAAAGCTGAAGAGCATGCCAAAGCAGATGACCCCGTAAATCATGCGGTTGAATGTCTTCCGCGCGAGGGGATCTTCAAGCGTATTGGTGAAAACACCCAAACAGACGTAAGCGATCGCAATCAGTCCAGCCATGTACGTAGCCGTGTAGCCGAGGGTGACGCAAATGACATGAGTCCAGAGCCAGAGGTTGGTGTCCAGCACGGCCTGCAACGGTTTCATGGTGTCGCCGTCACCCGTCAGGCAGTGGCCAATGATCAATGTCGGCACTGCAATCACAGCGGCGAAGGCCGTCGGAATGCCATTTCGGAAAATGAGCTCAAGGAAAATGCACATCAGCGCACCGGCCCAGGCGATAAAGACTGCCGAAGAGTAGAGGTTGGTCACGGGGCCATGACTGGTGATCCAGACGCGACCGGCAAGTCCAAAAGTATGAAAGGCGAAGGTGATGAGAAGCAGCCAGAAGGCCGTACGGGCGAGCGTGATACGCGCCCCAAGCCACGAACAGGCCGCGAAAACAAACACGCCAACGTACAGGAACATCGACCAGAAGAACGGTGACGCGTGGTTGAAGACATCTTCAAAAGTGGTCGTGCTTTCCACGGCCGGCAGCTTCACTTGCAGCACGTCCCGATAGTCTTTGACATCCTTGTTGAACGCATCAACATCGTGCTTGCGATAATCTTCAACCGACATCATGAATGCCTTCACGGCTGGACTCATGTTTGCAGGATCATCGGCGGCCGCCCGCATTGCCGCGCCAAGCGGCTGCCAGTCTTTTTGACCATCAATCGGCGGCGCGAGAAGCAATCCGCCCGGCTGTGTAAGCCCAACGTACAACTTCAAACGTTCAGCCAGTTCCATAATTTTTCGCTGATAGTCGTTGCGGCTGTGCGCGTCGGTCTGACTAGCCTGTTGGAACTGCTGATCAAATACCTGCCCCTTGGCTTTGAGATCCACGAGCGAGAAGAACTTCTCGGCCGGATCGAGTTGCAGCGCGCTCTTTACGTCGGTGTGATCAATGCGCACGACTTTGTAGCCGTCGGCAGTCTCCGGCACGGCGATCGTTTCCAGAAGCCACTGAATGGCCGAAATCGTCTTGCCATCCGGCATCGAAATCGATTCCCGTCCGCTGATGGCACGCAGCGAGTTACGGGCCACACTGTCGAGCGGCTGAATGCGCCCTTCATACATGATCGGCAGGACGCCAAAACCGTTGAAGTCATAAGATTTGGAGGATTGGCTTGGCGGCTGAAATAGCATGCCGATGAACATGAGCGCAAGCGACGCCATGATGGCGGGCAGCACCACGGTACCTAGTGACCAGGTCGATCTGGGTGGCAGATCGATGATCGCGGGTGGACCATTGTTCCGTTTGCCATTGCCCGGCAGCGGCGGCGGCCTCGCGCCGGCTCGCGGGTCGGCGAGAGACTGGTTCATCTTGTTCTGTTTTCCAATGAACTGAACCAGATGGGTTCCGAAGTGAATCAGCATGCCCAGAGCACCGACGAGACAGGCAAGATACGGTACGCCGAAATAGGTCCCCCATCGCGCCGGGTTCTTGACGATCTGAAGAACTGAAATGTTATTCCCCCGGAAGCTCTGCTGATAGAACGTTTCACCGCTGTAGGAGAGCGGATGATTCATCCAGATCTTGATCTCACGGCTCTCGTGACGATCCGGATCAGTCAGGCGAATCAGGCTGGAGAAGTTCTTCGCAGTCTCCGTGCCCGTGTATTTATCGTGGGAGAACTTTTCAAGTTCAATCGTGTACGGCTTGTAGAACCGCCGAAATCGCAGCTGAATCTTGTAAGGTTTGACATCAACAACGACTTCCTGAGCGTCATCGACGTACGCACTGAGAAGATACGTCCCGAGATTCTTGCCCTGTTTTGATAGCGTGACATACGCGGAAGGGATGTCGACGCTTTCACCTTCAACCCCGCTCGCTGCCTTCGCCTCGATCGCTTTGCGCTGCAGGCCCATTCCAGCCGTGGCGGGCTTCTGTCGTGTCGGCGCTGGCTGCATCGGGCCAAGAATCGTCGAGTTGCGATAGAAGTCGTCGATCTGAATATCAAAGGGAAGGCGTTGATCTTTCACGTCGCCCTTTTGCGCCAGCCGACCGGCGCGCACTACGACGACTTGATCGTCCTGGCCCGGCGAAGTCGGATCAATAACCGCCAATTCCGGTTCGCGAATGTCCTGCGCCCAGCGTGTTGGCACGCCTTCCTCAAGCGTCATCTGTGTCTCGCGGGCGAAGAGGCTCGTCATCGCCTCTCCAAACAGAAGCAGGATCAACCCGGAGTGAATGAGGATGACGCCAATACGCTTAGACGTGTACTTGAAACGGGTAATGTGCGCCGCGAGCAGGTTGGCGAGAAGCACGCCGCCGAGCAGATAACCGCCCGGGAAAGGGAAGCCACCCGGAACGTTTTTCAGCAGGACTTTCTTAAATTCGATCCACGTCCAGAAGCTATGGAAATATTCTTTCTGAACCTGCCAGATCCCCGTATCCACCTGCGCCGTTGTGCCAACAAAGATCAGCACCATCGACATGGCCATGACAACGACGGCAAGACGAAGGGACGCCAGTGCTTTGATAAAGCTCTTCATCGCGTTATTTCCCCGGTTCGGCAAATCGGACAGATTTCAGGAGCCCTTCGAACGCCGGCTTTTGATCGGTGACCGTCTTGGCTGGGCCTGAAAAGTTGAAGAACCAGATATTTTCTCCCTGCGGGATGATGGCGACGAGGAGCCGTTTGGGTTCCTGATCTCCAGCGACGGGTCCCGTGATGTCGTAAAGATCGACCTGTTGCGATCCGACGGCCAGTTTAACGGGCGTGTTGAGGCTGAGGTCCTCCGTGGGCGGCAGACCCACCTGGCCGCGCCAGCGATTGATATTCATCGCCTTCAGATCATCGGCCATAATCCGTTTGGGGAACTGCGAAGCGGCGAGCTCAGCACCGTTGACCTTGAGCGTCAACACGCGCATTTGCTTGGTGGTCGGAACCGCCTGCCAGCCTTCGGGCGTCGTCCATGCAGCCAGGCCAGAACGCTGGGCGGCGGCCACAATAGGATCGTCGGAAGGCGATGAGACTTCGGATTTCGATGGGCTGTCGAAACGAACCGATTTCACCAGCGAAACGAATTTCTCCTTGTCGGCCTGAACGGCATCATTTGAACCGCGGAGAAGGAATGTCCAGGTTTCTTCACCGTGCGGAATCAGGGCACCGAGCATGCGTTCCTGCTTTTCGCTGGCCGGGCCTTGCAGATCGACCAGCTGAATTGTCAAATCGCCCTGCTGGATCGGCGTCACCAGTTTGGAAAGATCAGCTTCTTCGGACGGCGCAAGTTTCAGTTGGCCTTCCCACCGGACGACATTTTGCAGCACCGATCGGCCACCGGGACCATTCAGCGGCACTACAACTACTGACAGTTGGGGCTGATCGTCGGTTTTAATGGTCGCATAGCGGAACTTGCCATCGCCAGGCGTACGGGTCCAGCCAGTCGGTTCGTCCCATTGAATGGGCTCGACGGCGGGTGCCGCCGCCTGTTTTGGCGGAGGCGGGGCCGCGTCTTTTGGAGCGGCGTATGTGTCGATTGCTTCTTCCTTCTTACAGCCGCCAACGGCCATAGCGAGCGCGATGCCCAAGGCGCAAGGCAGAAACAGCGTCAAGGATTTTCGTGAGGTTCGCACGGTGGTTTGTACTCCGCCAGTCTGGCGTTCGTTTGCCAAAAATGTTCCTCTATAACGAACGATGACAGCACATCATAGCGTGTATAGGCGACAATCGCGTGTTCCGACGCATGGCAAAATTGTCACACCCGCAGCCTTTTTAGACGACCTGCAACAGGTCAAGGTTTGCGGGATCCGAGCCCCCTACCCAACGCGTCGGTTTCGCCTACAATCCGGTTCGCATGTTGACCAAGCTTCTGAAGGCCAAGATTCACCGGGCCGTCGTTACCTTTACCGACGTTAACTACCATGGCTCCATCACGATAGACCGCAACCTGCTGGAGGCGTCGGGCTTGCTGGTTAACGAGGCGGTCATCGTTGCAGACTGCGACAATGGCAACCGGTTTGAGACGTATATTATCCCCGGCGAAGCGGGCTCGGGCGTGATCGGAATCAACGGCGCTGCCGCCCGGCTGACGCAGCTTGGGCACCGGGTGATCGTCATGTCCTTTGTGATGGCAGAGCCCGGTGAAATAAGTTCGCATAAGTCGAGGGTTATTATTGTGGACGACAAGAATCGAACGGTGGAGACCGTGGAGCATCAGACGGGGAAGTGAATGTATAGAGTTGGCCTGCTATGGGTCATGGGATTTGGCCTGTTATTCGGCGGCCTATTGGTCTATGCCGGCTTACGCAGATTGCTGGCTTGGCAAAGCGATGTAAAGAAGAGTGACGCGATTGTCTCAGGATCGCTCGGAATTGTACTCGGGTTGGCGCTGCTGGGATGGTCCTCATCGCTGATCTACTGGCAGTTGACCAGTTCACACAGTTCGACGCAATCCGCACACTGACGCGTGCATTTACGGAACTGACATATGCTTCAAGAGTTTTTTCGATTTCATATTCCGGACTGGGTGCCGCTGATTCATGGCACGCATCCAATCTACGGCTATGGCGTCATGCTGGTCATTGGCTTTCTACTCGCCACGCAATTGGCCAAGTTTCTGGCTCGGCGAAGTTTGCCCAAATCGGTGAAGGGCGAGCCCGGAGATCTTTTTGTAAACGCGGCCTTGATTGGGCTGGTGGCCGGGATTGTCGGGGCTCGGCTTTCGCACGTGCTGGAGAATATCAGTGAGTTTACAAAGGCGGATCGCTCGGCCTGGCAGAACTTTGTCAGCATGATTGATCTGAGTTCCGGCGGCCTGACTTATTACGGGGGGTTTCTACTGGCGTTTCCGATTCTCGTGGGGTACGCGATCTGGAAAAAGATTCCGGTGAAGCTGGGAATGGACATCATCGCGCCCTGCCTGATGATCGGGCTTGGGCTTGGCCGCGTCGGGTGCTTTTTGAACGGGTGCTGCTACGGCGCGACCTGTGATCCGCATGCTTGGTATGCCACGCAGTTTCCTTATGGCAGTCCGCCCGTGCAGGAGGAGTTGCGGGATTCGAAGATCGCTCCGGAGTTGAAGGATCAGATCCTCCCACGGTCCGCGCGGCGGGTGCTGACGAACAAGGAGGGGGAACTGATCGATGCCTATACGGCTCGGACTGACAAGGAGCTTCGGCCAGCTTTTGATTCGGTGAAGTCTTTGCCGATGCATCCGGCTCAACTTTACAGTGCATTTAATGCGCTGCTGCTGGCCGGTGTTTTGACTGCTTACTTTACTTTGTCCCACGCGCCCGGGCGGGTGTTTGCGCTCATGCTGATGCTGGAGGGCGGAACGCGGTTTTTGCTGGAGATGCTCCGGGCCGAGCCGGTTGTAGACTTTCTGAAAAATGCCCCTTATCCGTTCAACGCCTACAGCCTGAGCATGGTGCTGGGACTTGTGCTCGTGGCGCTGGGGGCTGTGCTCTGGTTTGCATTTCGGCCCCGGGTTGGGCAGGCGCAACGTTCCAGGCTTGCCGCGGCCTGATCCTGCGTTGGTCCTGTTTCCTAGGATCGCACTAATGTTGCAGTGCGCTCGGGGCCCACGCTTACCATTTTGATTGGTGCGCCGACGAGCTGCTCGATGCGCTTGACATATTGCTGGGCCTCGCGCGGGAGGTCTTCGAAGGTGCGGCAGCCGGTGATGTTGCCGTGCCAGCCGGGGAGGGTTTCGTAGATGGGCTGAACGTCGGCGAGGACATCCATGTCGGCGCGGAAATAGTCGAGACGGTTGCCATGGTATTTGTAGCCGGTGCAGATCTGCAGGTGGTCGAGGCCGGAGAGGACGTCGAGGAGGGTGATAGCGATGCCGTTGATGCCGCAGAGGTCGGCGGCGTATTTGACGGCCATGGCGTCGAACCAGCCGCAGCGACGCGGGCGGCGTGTGGTGGTGCCGTATTCATTGCCGCGCTCGCGGATGTAGTTGCCGATGTTGTTGTCCTGCTCGGTGGGGAATGGGCCGCCGCCGACGCGGGTGCTGTAGGCCTTGATGATGCCGAAGAAATTCTGGCAGGCCTGGGGTGGCACGCCTGCGCCGGTGTAGAGGCCAAGGGCGGAGCAGTTGGAGCTGGTGACGTAGGGGTAGGTGCCGTGATCGACGTCCAGGAGAACGGCGTGGGCACCTTCGAAGAGGATGCGCTTGCCCTGCTTAATCGCCTCGAGAAGGATGTAGGTTGAGTCGCCGATGTAGGGCTGGATGCGGCGGCCATAGTCGCGGTACTGCTCGAAGATGACCTTCCAGTCGAGCGGCGGGGCGTCGTAGAGACACTTCTGGACCTTGTTTTTGTCGGCCACGATGCCGGCGAGACGCTGCTTGAGCTTGTCTTCGTGGAGCAGGTCGGCGACGCGTATGGCGGTGCTGCGGTGCATCTTGTCGGCGTAAGTGGGGCCGATGCCGCGCTTGGTGGTGCCAATGCTGTTGGATTCGGATGCGGCTTCACGGGCGGCGTCTTCCTGCTTGTGATACGG
>JBBRHH010000285.1:0-7649 GCA_038222915.1 Tepidisphaerales bacterium | reverse complement strand
CGCCGCCAACCCAAAACACGTCGACTTCAAAGAAAACGAAGTAGCCTGCTTCGCCCCAATCAGCGCCGCCGCCCTCGCCCCCTCCCGCTGGTTCACAATCGAAAAGCAAACCTACGCCGACTCCGGCCACATCAAAATTCCCACAGACGCAGAATCAAAAGACCTGTCCATAGAATCCGACCGCCCCATGCGCTACATCGGCTTCAGCGTAAAAGGAGAAGCGATTAAATTCCTCGTCCCGAAGCCCGAACAAGAAAAGCACTGGCAAACCGCACTATCAAACCTGAAGCACGACTTAAAATCCGAAACGTTCGAAATACGGGTGATCGACGATCAGGGCGACATCACGATCCAGTCCCAAAAGTAGGGTCTCGCCTCGCCGGACCGTTACCCCACCGTCGCCCGCGCAATCCATCCACACTCCGGACACCGCTCCGGCGTCGCCCGCAAGTCATACCCGCACTTCCGGCAGAACCCACTCGACGACAACCGGCGACGCTCCCTGCGAAGCAACCGCCACAATGGAAGCGGCAACGTCAGCAGGACGACAAACCACGCCGGCACGATCCAGGATTCTCCGATGTAGACCCATTGCATTCCAAGCCAGGACATGTCACTGGTCACACGTCCACGCTCAAATCCATGCCATTCCATGGGCAACGCACCATTACGTTCCACGCGCTGATAACCACTCGCTGTCGCGGAACGTGTCCCCCAATCGTTTTCGTTGATCATTCGACGACTCAACGTTCGCTGCACCGATCCTGCATCACTGTCGAACTTCTCGCAACACAGCCCAATGCTCCCGCAGTCGAACGTCAACTGCCAAACGCGGCTTATCACCAGGTCCCGTCCAAGCTGATCATCATGAGCATAAACATGCGTGTGATTCGCCCAGAACGCCCTCCGATGCCAGAAGCTATCCGCCCACACCACAGAGGTACCTACCGCCAGCAACGCCGAAAGAGCCACGACGATTTTCCACAAGAGTCGGCGCACAAAAACATCATACCCGAGCAACCATATCACACCCGACCCTTGGCCGCCGATGAGCTCCAGAGTTCAATCGGGCACAGGAACAAACGCAAAATATTCTTGACACCCCCAGTCACACATGATAGGCTTATGTTATGCTTCTGGAGATCTGGAGAAGCCGCCAGGGCCAACAACTCCGACCGGCCAACTCCTGTTCTTTCACAATCGGATACCGCACCAAGATCAACGGCTGCAGGTTCCATGAACAACCGCCCCATGAACAAGCCATGATACACAATGTTACACTTTGATACCTTTTCGCCCCCCTCCAAATCCACAGTTATCATGCAACTCCATTACATCCAACGCATTAACCGCTGATACATTCAGCACTCAGGACAAAGACTGTTTTATCACCCCAAACCCACCGCCCTCGCGACGCCTTTCCCCCATCTGTGGCCATCTGTGAAAATCTGTGGCTAACAAATTCTTCTCCTCCCGAGTTATCATCCCACCCATGCGCCTCCCCCGCTGGTCGATCCCGGCCAAGCTAAAACGCCCCCTCATCGTCCTGGCCTTCATCGCCACGGCCGCCTGGCTCTTCCAACTCTTCATCCTCCCGTGGATCGTTACCAAGGTCGTCGCCAACTCCCTCGCGTCCGTTGGCCTCGACGCCGCGCGCTTCAACGTCCGCTACGTCTCCATCTTCCGCACCGATGTCGACAACATCGTTCTCGCCAAACAGACCGGCCTTCGCATTGCCCAGGTCTCCGCCACCTATCACCCCCTTACCCTCCTACGCGGCCGTGTTCAAACCATCGAGCTCACCGGCCTCCAGCTCCGCGCCACCATCGATGCCAATGGCATCGATCTCGGCCCCATCGCCGCCTTCCGCTCCAACGGCTCCCGCACCGGCGGCGATTTCCCGTTTAACAAGATCCTCATTCGCGCTTCCTCTCTCCAGGTGAACCTTTCCGATCGCCAGATCGCCGTCCCCTTCGACGGCACAATCGTCTGCGAAAGTTCCAAACCCGCGGCCGTCGACTTTAGCGCAAACCTCCTGAACGCCCCCCTCCACATCAAGGGAACGGTCGACACCATCAGCCAGCACAGCGACCTCTCCGCCGACGTACAAAACATTGACGTCTCCTCGGTCCTTGCCTTGGGCCGCATCTATCTCCCCGCAGGCGTCCGGGCCGGCGGCATCCTCTCCGCACAGGTCCAGTTCACACGCGCCCCCGAAGGCCTCGCCCTGAAAGTCTGGTCCCAAATCCAGGAAGGCTGGGGACGCTTGAAATTCGGCAATCACCTCATCCTCGCCGACAAAATCACTTTCAAGCTCGATACTGGCTCTGACCAAAAGCTGGAACTCAAGGAAGGCCACCTCTCGCTTACCTGCGAATCGGCGCGCTTCGATCAACTCACCACCGCGCTGCAGCTCGACACATCGCTCCATCATGACGGCGCAGATATCTCATTGACCCTCACAAACCCGGCATGGAAAGCATCGGTAAGCAAAGGCCAGCTTGCCTGGACTGTGACTCCCGCCTCCCGCGACATCGACCTCAAGTTCAAATGGTCCGCCGCCGGCCGTCTCGCCCCGATTCTCGCTGAGCAAACACTGCACATGGGCCTCGACATCGACCACCTCGGCGTCGCAACCCTCGACGGCAACGTCCAGGCAAAGCTCCACTCCGCCGTCAACACCGCCCTCTCCTGGCAACTCAAATCCACTGAAAACCACCTCGACCTCCAACCCGGCGACGTCCACCTCCCCGCCGCCGGCATCGACCTGGCCGGCCTCCGCGCCGCCGCCAACTTCGACGTCATCGGCAGCGGCGAGCGCCTGGAACTGCAGGTCACCCCCGGCGCGCGCATCAGCGTCGACGATGTCCAATCCCGCTGGATCACACCCCGCCGCGCATCAAAAGCTACTCCCCGACCTCCTCTCGTAGAACTGGTCATCGACGAAACCGCCACCGCCTCGCACAGCACCACCAAACCCTCCACCCAACCCTGGACCGCCGCCTGCAAGTCCGCCCGCATTAAACTCAATCCCTGCCTCATCCCGCTCGAAAAGTTCGCCGCAACCCTGACCGGCGTTCAAGGTGAACTCGACATCGCCCTCACCTCCGACGGCACAACAGCCGCCGCAACCATCGCCGACGATTCATGGCTGGGCTTTGAGGCCATCGATTTCCCGCGCGGCGCACATCCCATCTCCACCAGCGCCTTCCTCGCCAACTTCACCAAGAGCAACGGGCCAACCCTTCAGTACACCATGGCCGACGCCTCCCTCGCCGCACACATCAACCTCCACGCCCGCCAGGACCAGTCCTTCGACATCGAAGTCGGCCCCCACTACGCCAAGCTCAACGACCTCGCCCTCAGCGCCTCCATAAAGCGAAAACCAACCACCGCCCCAGTCATCGAAGCCCAGCTTACCTGTACACACAGCACCGCTTGGATCGATACGCCGGGCCTCGGCATCTTCGATTTCGATGCCCGCATCCCCATCACCCGGAACTCCACACACAAAGACCCCGGCCTATTCTCAGCCCGCGCCACCTCGGTACGTGACGACGCGTGGCCCGGCTTTGCGGGCGCTGCCAGCTTTTCCGACGGCAAGTTCGATTTGTCCCTCGCCTGGCCACTCCTGAAAGAGGCCATCCTCCAGATCAACGCCAACGTTGATACCACCGCCATCGATGGCACCCGCGCCGATGTCACGGCTTCCATCCCGAAGTTCACCCTGACCGACCCTAACGCCGTCGGCCGCCTCCTCAACAGCAGCAAAGACATCGAGGTCACCGGCACCTTCGCACTCGACTCACACATCACGCTCAATCGCGGCATCCTCACGCCCAAAATCCAGCTCGCTATCGAAGACGCCAGCTTCGCCAGCTCCTCCTACAGCGCCAGCATCAATGGCTTCAACACCAATATCACCCTCAACAGCTTTACCCCCCTTTCCACGCCCGGCGGCCAGGAAATCAAGATCGCCAGCGCCAACATTGGAAAGCTCGAGCTCTCCGACGGCCTCATCGCCTTCCGCGTTGAAAGCCCGACGTCCATCCTCATTGAGCGAACCGAATGGGGCTGGGCCGGCGGTCATCTTTATAGCCATGCCGTCCGCTTCGATCCGGCCAAACCCGACTTCGACTTCGTAGCTTTCGGCGACGGCCTACAGGTCAAGGAGATCGCGAAGCTCGCCGCCGGGCCCAAAGCTGATGGCGACGGCGCCGTGTACGGCCGGCTACCCGTTTCGGTCCGCTGGCCCAGCATCGCCTTCCAGGACGGCTACCTCTATGCAGCCCCCGGCACAGGCGTCATAAAGCTCGCACAGCACGCTGATGAAGTCGCCAAACTCCTCGAAAAAGACCCCAGATTCGCCAAAGGCGCACAATCCAACCTGATCAAGAGTCGCGTCGTCGATTCCCTCAAGGACTTTAAATATGATCTCGTAAAGCTCGATTTCGTCCAACACGACAAAAACCTCCGCCTTACGGTTAAGATTCACGGCATTGGAAAAGTAGGCCAGGACAATCAGGAACTGACACTGGATCTCAGTTTCGGCGGATTCGACCAACTTCTCGAACATTGGCTTGTCATAAAGAATATGGTGAGCAAATAGGAAGGAACTATTCGTGAAACGAGCGTTCCCAATTTTAATCTTCATCTGCACGCTCCCCGCGTGCATCCACGTTGCCGTCGATCCGATCTACATCAAGGCGGACATCGATATCAAAGTAAAGATCGACCGCGAGTTGGAAGACTTCTTTAGCAACGTCGACAAGAAGGCCGCCGCCATCGCGCCGGCCACCAATCCCGCCACTCACCCGGCCCCCTGATTGCCGCGAAGGATGAACTATGAGACCAAAATTCGTCATCTTCCCGTGCGTATTGTTCGCGATAATGCTTACCGTTTCGCCATTGTGGGCGAAGAACAAAGCGGAGTTGATCGACAGTTTCGCGCAGCGTAAGACCGCCGTTCGCCAGCTCAAGGACCAGGGCAAAATTGGCGAGACAACTGCGGGCTACATCGAAGCCGTTGACGCAACCAAAGTCAGCGCGGCAGAACAGCAGTTAATCACCGCCGAGGACGCCGATCGACAGGAGCTGTACAAGATCATCGCCCAGGAGCAGAAAGCCGACGAGGGCGTCGTCGCACGCGAAGCCGCCCAGCGCCACTACTCCAAGGCCCAGTCAGGGGATTGGTTCAAGACCGACAAGGGCGAGTGGCGGAAAGTAAAGTAGGGAAGGTCAGTAAATGCGCATTCAATTCTGCGGAGCGGACCGCACCGTCACCGGCTCATCTCACCTGTTGGAGATAAACGGCCTCCGAATCCTCCTCGACTGCGGCATGTACCAGGGCCCACGTCAGGAAGCCGATCGCCTCAACCACTGGCTCGTCCAGGATCCCAAAAAGATCGACGTAGTCATCCTCTCTCATGGCCACCTCGACCACTGCGGAAAGCTCCCCGTCCTCTGCCGTGCCGGTTTTAGCGGCCCAATCCACTGCACCGCCGCAACCGCCGCCGTCGCCCGCATCGTGCTGGAAGACGCAGGGAAGATTCAGGAGGAAGATGCGGCATACCTGAATCAGCGCACCCGCGGCCCTGGTGAAAGGCCCATCGATCCGCTCTACCGCCGCGCTGACATTGCCGGCGTCATCAGACAGTTCAACAAGGTCCCCTACGGCCAAAAGACGTCGCTCGGCAAAAATATCTCCTTCACCTTCTTCGACGCCGGCCACATCCTCGGCTCTGCCTACGTTTTACTCGAATGGACAGAACAGGGCGGCAAGCCGCAAACCCTTCTCTTCACCGCCGACGTTGGCCGCTACAACACCCCAATCCTACGCGACCCCACACCCATCCCGGGTCCGGTCGATCAGGTCATTACCGAGAGCACCTACGGCACCGAAAATCACGGCCCGATGGAAGCGGTCGAGCCCCAACTCCTCGATGCGGTCCAAACCGTCATCAAGAACCGCGGCCGACTCATCGTCCCGTCGTTCGCCGTCGGCCGAACCCAGACCATTCTCTGGTACATGCAGAAGTTCGTCGCCGAAGGCAAAATCGCCCCGCTCCCCATCTACGTCGACAGCCCGATGGGCGTCGAAGTCAGCCGGGTCCACAGCGAGTTCCGTGACAACTACGACGACCAGACCAACAAGATGATCGGGGAAAAAGATCTCTTTGGCCTCTCCAACGTCACCTTCGCCAGCTCTCCTGATCAAAGCAGAAAGATCAATGGCGACCGAGGCCCCTGCGTCATCGTCGCTTCCAGCCCAACCTGCGAGTTCGGCCGCGTGCTGCATCACTTGACGATCAGCCTCGAACGATCGCAGGACATGATCGTCTTCGTAGGCTGGATCCCGCCGCAGACGCTCGGCCGAAAACTACAAAACGGCGACAAGCGCGTGCGCGTTTATGACCAGTGGTTTGACGTCCGCTGCCAGGTTCGCACCATCCACGGCCTCAGCGCCCACGCTGACGGCGATGAACTTCTTCGCTTCCTCAAGCCGACGCTGACGCGCACGACAACCTTCTACGTAGTGCACGGCGAGGTCGATCGCGCCGAAGGCTTCGCCCAGCGACTCCTCGCCGGCGGTGCAGGCTGCGCCATCGTCCCGGCGATGGAAACGGCCGTCGTCACCGGCGAGGGTGGCGGCAGTCTTCCGAAGGCCGGCCGGGGTGGCGAGGAAGACTGATCACCATGTCCGCCGTTGCCACGCTTATTCCGGCTTCCGCACCCAGGCGCGCGCAGCAACGCGCCGTCAAATTTGCCAAGCTGCTCATCACGCTGGTCGTCCTCGCCTGCGTCGCCTGGACCATTCACGACGATCTGAGCAAACACGATGTGCGCGCGGTAAAGTTCGACCCGCGATTCCTGGCCCTCACGGCTTTTTGTTTCGTGATCGGCGGTTGCATTAGTGTCGCTATCCGCCGGCTTCTCCTCGCGGGCTTCTGCCCGCCGCCTCCCTGGCCGGCGATGGCCGCCATCACCTGGGTCCCACAACCTGCCAAATACATCCCCGGCAAGGCTGGCGCTCTCGCCGGTGCAGTCTGGATGCTCGGCCGCTATGGGGTCCGAAAGCCCGTCACCGTCTCCATGCTCTTCCTGATGACGGCCATGTCCCTCACCGTTGGCATCATCCTCGCCATCCCGCTGATGTTCTGGCGGCCCGTAACCAATCACGTCCCGCACGCCTGGATATGGGGATTTTGCGCACTGGCCGTCTTCTCGCTGCTTCTGCATCCGAGCGTCTTCGCCGCCGTCAGCAACTTCCTCCTCCGCAAACTTCGCCGCCAGCCGATCGAGGCGTTCCCCAAGTCGCGCCATTATCTCGAACCCCTTGTCCTCATGACCATCGGCTGGTGCCTTCAGGGCCTCGCGCTTTGGTGCGCGGCACGATCCCTCGTCTGGGTCCCCGTCAATCAAATCCCGATCTTTGTCTCCATGACCGCCCTAGCCTCCTCCATGGGCTTCATGGCCTTGACCCCCGGCGGCCTTGTAATCAAGGAGCTTGTCCTGATCGTCGTACTCACCCCCTTCTTTACCAACAATGGCGTAAGCCGCGATATCGCCCCCTTCGCCCTGCGAATAATTCAAATCACCATGGAACTTCTGCTCGCCGGCGTCGGCCTGTTGATTCAACGCGCCGCCCC
>JBBRHH010000284.1:0-7672 GCA_038222915.1 Tepidisphaerales bacterium | reverse complement strand
AATAAATCAACATCCCCCCTCACAGGAAGCTTCTTCGGCCGGCCGGCCAGCCCCGCTCTCGAAGCGTGAATTCCGCTGTTTTCGGCCAGATTGTCGATCAACCAGCTAACGCATTTTACCGCAACCTTGCGCCCCCACCATCCCCTCTACCCCCCGCTCAACTCGCACCGCCCCGGCCAATCCTCGGTCAAACTCCCAACCCAGAAACTCCCAAATTCCAACAACTTCCCCAGTGACAAATACCTAACACGCGGCGTACAATCCCGCTAGCAGAAGCGACCCAAACCGGCCGCTCCCGCCGCCGCCAACAGGGTTGCCGGCAAAACATCAGGAAGGGGTCCCCCATGCCAATGGAAAATCCATCCAGGCGCAGTACAACGCGTCGTCAAATAGCCAATGGTCCACCAGACGTGAACAGTTGTCCTCTTGGATCGTGGGACTTGGTCCTTCGTCGGCCCCAACGGCGACCGTTGGGCCTTGGCCATTCTCCCGCTCCCCTCCCCATCGAGTCTCGAGTTTCAAGTTTCATGTCTCAAGTAGCCCCCGTCGGTTGGTGGTCGGTTAGTAGTCGTTTGGTGGTCGGTCACAGGTCGTTTGCTGGTCGGTTAGTGGTCGGTCACAGGTCGGTTGGTGGTCGGTTAGTGGTCGGTTTGAAACGATCAGTCGCCACCCCCATCTCAATCCAACCATCGACCAAACAAGCACTTGCAAAAAGCCGCTCCCATCAAACCGACATCAAACTCATTTGCGCACACAAAATTGCGCCGTTCTTCGCGGTTCCAGTCTCCAGATTCACCTCTCCAGCAACCGACATCCAACACGAGTGCGCGCATTTGTTCCGCCCCTCAGCACTCCGTCGGAACGAGCGCTATCGCCCGTGTCGGCCCAACCCTCATCAGCCGAAAAGTCCGTTTGAACCGGCCTCCACCAATCGGCAATCGTCGTCTTCAGTTGACCAACTCCAGCCCAACCCAACAATAGCCTCCCCAAAATGATCTCCCTACTCCTCATCACCCTCACCGCCTTCATCGCCGGCGCACTCAACGCCATCGCCGGCGGCGGCACGTTCCTAACCTTCCCCGCCCTCACCGGCTTCGGCGGGCTCGAAGCCTTGCCCGCCAACATGACCAGCACGATCGGCCTCTGGCCCGGCTCCGCCGCCTCCGTCGTGCAAGCCAAAAGCGAATTCCGCTTCATCCCCCGCGGCATGCTCATCGCCTTCACCATCATCAGCATCGTCGGCGGCGGGGTCGGCGCAATCCTTCTCCGCGTCACCAGCCAGCACGCTTTCAACCTCGCCCTCCCCTGGCTCATGGGCTTCGCAACCGGCGTCTTCGCCTTCAGCAAACCCATCGCCAAATGGGCCGGCCGCCAGCACGGCCACCGCTCAGTGAAATGGACTGTCTTCGTCGGCGCGATCCAATTCCTCGTCGCCATCTACGGCGGCTACTTCGGCGCTGGCATCGGCGTCCTCATGCTCGCCGGCCTCGCCTTCGCCGGCCTCGACAGCCTCCACCAGATGAACGCGCTCAAGGTCCTCCTCGCCACCATCATCAACGGCGTCGCCGCCTTCATCTTCCTGTTCAGCCCCATCATCAACTGGAAAATCGTCGCCCTCATGGCCATCTCCTCCATCTTCGGCGGATTCTGGGGCATGGCCGTCGCCCGCAAAGTCCCCGAAAACATCCTCCGCCTTGCGGTTCTCGCCACCGGCCTCATTCTTACCGTGGTCTATTTCCACAAGGCATATGCATAATCAGGCAACATGCTCCCCAACACCCAAGCCATCATCCTCAAACTCCGTGAGCTCCAGCGCCACATCCGCGACGTCATCATCACTTCGCGCAGTTCCGCCAACCTCAATGCCGTCCACCGCGCCTCCTCCGCCGACACCATCTACCAACTCGACACCCTCGTCGAACCCGTCATCGAAGAATTCTGCGAGCACTGGAGCCAGTCTCTCCCCATGGTCGTCATCGCCGAAGGCCTCGAACCCGAGACCGGCCGCGTCTTCCCCGCCGGCTCCAGCGAATCCAACGCCATCGTCCGCATCATCCTCGACCCCATCGACGGCACGCGCGGCCTCATGTACGACAAACGCGCCGCCTGGTCCCTCGCCGGTGCTGCACCCAATAAAGGCGCATCAACCCGCCTCTCCGACATCGAAGTCGCCGTGATGACCGAGCTCCCTACCTCCAGAATGAGTCACGCCGACGACCTCTGGGCCGTGAAAAACCAGGGCGCTCGCTGTATCCGCACCAACCTCCGCACCGGCGACAGCGGGCCCATCCCCCTCCACCCCAGCACCGCCGACAACATCGACCACGGCTTCGCAACCATCTCCAACTTCTTCCCCGGCACAAAAGTCCTCGCCGCCGAGCTGATGGAGTTCCTCGTCTCCCAGCTCATCGGCCCCGCCGACGTCACCCGCGCCACCGTCTTCGACGACCAATACATCTCCACCGGCGGCCAATTCTACGAGCTCATCGTCGGCCACGACCGCTTCATCGCCGACCTCCGCTCCATCTTCTACAAAATCCAGAATCAACCCGAAGGCCTCTGCGTCCACCCCTACGACGCCTGCACCCAGCTCATCGCACTCGAAGCAGGCGTCATCATCACCAACGGCCAGGGCGCGCCGCTCGACGGCCCCCTCGACTGCACAACCGGCCTCTCATGGGCAGGCTACGCCAACAAGTCCCTCCGAGATCGCATCGAACCAATAATCGTGAAATTCCTGAACAGCCGCCAATCCCAAAGCCCAGGAGGTTAAATGCATCCCGCCCTCCTCGTCTACGCGATCATCTCCATGGTGATCGTCGCCCTGCTTCTCTTCCTGATCCTCTTCGAGCCCGGCCTCGAATATCTGGTCAAAGCACCCGATGCGCCAATCGAATCCGACGAATATCTCTGTCAGCTCGGTGCTCTCGCCGACGCCGAAATCCACGACCGCTGTTCCATCGAAGTTCTCACCAACGGCAACATCTTCTACGAAGCCGAGCTCGAAGCCATTCGTGCCGCCCAGGTCACCATCAACATGGAGCGCTACATCTTTGCGAAGGGCGAAGTCGCACAGCGCTACATCGACGCCCTCTCCGAACGCGCCCGCGCCGGCGTCAAGGTCAAGCTGGTCATCGACGCCATCGGCAGTTTCACCACCGGGAACAGTTATTTCAAACCCCTCCGCGAAGCCGGCGGCCAGGTCATGTGGTATCAGCCCCCCTTCCGCCTCGCGTCATTCAAACGCTTCAACAACCGCACCCACCGCGAGCTCATGGTCATCGACGGCCGCCTCGGCTTCGTCGGCGGTGCAGGCGTCGCCGACTGGTGGTTCAAGGGCGACACAAAACACCCCCAATGGCGCGACACCATGTTCCGCATCCAGGGCGAAATGGTCATCGGCCTCCAGACCACCTTCGCCGAGAACTGGCTCGAAAGCTCCGGCGAAATCCTCTCCGGCGCAGACTACTTCCCCCTCTGCCGCGGAAAGCTCTGGCAGCAGAACGACGAGGGCGTCTCAGGACTCGTCGTGATCAGTTCCCCCTCGGCCGGCCGCGCCACCCGCGCCCGCGTCCTCTTCCAAACTCTCCTCGCCAGTGCCACCCAATCCATCCTCATCACCACGCCCTATTTCCTACCGGACCGAAGCGCCCGCCGGGAAATGATCGACGCGATCAAGAAGCGCGGCGTAAAAGTCCGCATCCTCACCCCGGGCAAACACGCCGACCACCTCATGACCCGACGCGCCGGCCGCCGCCGCTACGGCGACCTCCTCCTCGCCGGCGCTGAAATCCACGAATACCAGCCCAGCATGATCCACGCCAAAATTCTGGTGATCGACGGCCGCTGGTGCGTCGTGGGCAGCACCAACTTCGACAACCGCTCCTTCGGCCTCAACGACGAAGTAAACGTAGCCACCGCCGACCCCGGCCTCGCCACCGCGCTTGAAAAAGACTTCGCCAACGACCTCTCCAAAAGCCGCCGCATCAACTATGAAGAATGGAACAACAGGCCCTTCCACGAGCGCATCGTCGAATGGGCAAGCTGGATTCTCGAACGACAGTCCTGATTACGCCGGCGTCGTCGCGACGCCTGAGTGGAGAAGCCGACCGGCCCGCGCCAACTTCAATCCACCCGCAAGATCGCCCGCCAACAGCGCCGCCCGGCACCGCCTTCGCTCATGCCACGCCTTCGCGGCGATCCGCATCAGAGGCTCCAAATCGGTGCCACAGCGCGAGCAGATCACGTTTCCCCGAAACCGCGCCGCGCAGACCGGACATTTCAAGACCAACGCCATCGTCATCGCCCTTCCACGAAAAACAGAAACTCGCTCAGCACGTTGGTCGCGGCCGCCAGCGATTCCGAATCTTTGTCCGCAATCGCCGTGTCGATGTCCTCAATCAACCCGATCGCCTCCTCCTGATCCTCACCATGCATCGACTCAATCAGTGTACGGGCGCGCGCCGCCAGAACCACGGCCTCCGCCGCCGCTTTCGAAAATTCCGCCACTGTCCCGACGTATGCCGCAGTCGGATCGTCGGCCAGTGGTGCGCCAAATGCATCGTGCGCTACAACCTCAACCGGCTCCAATCCCGCTCCCGTCCGCTGTTCATCCTCCTGCACGCGCCCGGAGAACAGCCGATCGATTTCCCGCCGGCCGCGCGTCATCTCTCCGGCATCGCGCTGCCGCGTCGCACCGCTGATCGCGACGTGCTTGCTCAATCCCGTATTCTTTTCAATCGCCGTCACATGCAGGATGCCGTCCAGATCCAGCCGCATCCGGCACAACACCGTGTTCGGCCCTTCCACCGGCTTCAAACCATCAATCTTGAAATGCCCCACGTGCACGTTCTTCATCGCATCCGGATCATCCCCCTGATATACGTCGATCTCCACAACGGTCTGGTAGTCCGATGCCGTCGAATATTCTTCCGTGCGCGTCACCGGCAGCGGCGTGTTCCGCTTGATCACCGGGTGATAGCAGTGCGGATAGCTGTAGCCATCCTTCTCACCCAGATAGCTCGGACCAAACGAAAACGGTGACACATCCACCAAAACGCGATCAACCTCAAACCCGCTTAATCGGCTCGCCAGCACGCCCGCCCCAAGCGCAACGCACAAGTCCGGATGCAAATCCTGTCGCGGTGCCTTACCGCACAGTTTTTCCAGCATCTGCACGACCAGCGGCGTCCGCGTCGATCCGCCCACCAGCAGAATCTCGCTCAATGCCGACGGCAACAACCCCGCATCCGAAAGTGCCTTCGAAGCACTGTCCAGCGTCTGCTCCACCAGCGGCCTGATCATTCCCTCATACTGCTCCCGCGAAATCTCCACATCCAGATGCAGCGGCCGGCCATCGATCACGATCAACGACTCCTCGCGAACGCGCGCAAACGGCTCAAAGCTCAACTGCTTCTTCGCCCCCTCCGCCGCCCACCACAGCCTCGCATAGGCGCCAGGATTCTTGTCGCGCAGATCAACCGAGTGCTGCAGGCGAAAAGCCTCCAGCAGGTGATCCACCAATTTCAAATCGAAATCATCCCCGCCCAGGTGGTTATTTCCGTGACTGGCGAGAACCTCGGTCACATCCCCGTCAATCCGCACAATCGAAACGTCCAGCGTCCCGCCGCCCAGGTCATACATCATCACCGTACGGTTCACTTCCGCATCCAGACCGTACGCGAGACTCGCGGCCGTCGGTTCGTTGACAATCCGCACCACTTCCAGCCCCGCAAGCTCTCCGGCTTCGCGCGTCGCGTTGCGCTGCGCGTCGGAAAAATACGCCGGCACCGTGATCACCGCTTTTTTAACCGGCTGACCCAACCGAACCTCCGCCCACCGCGCCAACTCTCGTAAAATCAGCGCCGATATCTCCGGCGGCGTGAACGTCTTGTCGCCGATGGTGACGCTCTCGCCAGAACCCATCAAGCGCTTGACGCTCCGCACCGTTCGTTCCGGATACAGCAGCATCTGGTTGCGCGCAGCCTCGCCGATCAGCAGGTTTCCATCGCTCGAAAATCCCACGCACGACGGCAGCATCAACTGCGATCCGTTGCCAATCACCTGCGGCTTGCCGTCGACGTAAGCAGCAATCTCCGAATTCGTCGTACCCAAATCGATTCCTACCACCAAGTCAGCCATATCTTCCTCCTTACGGTCATCAACGCGCGCCCAACGAGCGCGCCACTTTTACCTGAGCAGTTCCTAAAAGTTCACCTTGAATCATATACCCGCCACGATACACCTCCAGCACACTCCCGTCCTCGGCGTCTTCCGAGTCTTCCACATCGATCGCCGTCATTATGGTTGGATCGAACGCGTCGCCCACGGCGCCGATGCGCTCGATGCCCCATTGCGCAAACGCGCCTTCAATGCGCGAAAGAGTCAGCCGGTACCCCTCCGCCAGCCCGTTGTCACGAGTCCGATGCCAACCTCCAAACAAGCGCTGTCGCCAGCCGCCGGCGTTTGTTTTCGCCTCCGACGTCTCCTCGAACACGCGCAGTCCGCGCTGCATCCGATCGTAGAGATCAAACACCACGGACAGTACTTCTTTCGCCGGCGGCAGCGCGCCGCTGCCGCCTTCGCTCTCCCGTTGCTCATCGACAAAATCCTGAACCGTTTTAGCCGCCTCTGCCTGCGCGATGCGCAGTTGTTCGATCCGCGAAGGTACATCCGCCAATGGCGTGAGGGTATCCGTCAGTTGCTTGAACGCCCGTCCCTGCAGGCGGATCTCTCCGCTCAACGCCGTCAACGACGAAAATACGCTGTACAAGTCCGCCTCAACCCCGCTCGAACTTGAAGCAATCGTCGCAACTTCCTCGATCAACTCCGCCGGCACGCCCTCGGGCGCGGTTTCTCCGTCCAACGTTCGGTCAAGCCACTGCGTGAATTGCAGCAACAGCCGCTCGCGCGTCTCCTCCCGGTTCGTCAAAGACGATTCCGTGCCGCCCTCCGCCATCGCCTCGATCGTCCCTTCATCGCCGCTCAAGATCGCCTCTCCTTCAATACTTCCAGCCACGGCCCCGGCCCGACAAACTTGCGCGCAGGTTTCTGCTGCTCCACCATTTTGGCGAGCGGCTGATCCACGCTTTCGTCACTGTAGAGGATCCGCTGTACTCGAAGATCCGGATCGCGCAACAAGTTGAACGCGTCGCGAATCTGTTCAAATCGTTCCGGATCGCGATCCGGCGGATGCAGCCGCACCTTCGCCAGATACGCAGTTCGTAAATCGGCCTCCGTCACGCTCTCTCCGACTCCCAGCACCTCGCGCGACTTCCGCCAACTTTCCGCCGACATGTGATCATTTTTGAGCATCGATCGTTCGCCTCCATCGCTTACCGCCGGCGTTTCTTCTTGTTCCGCCTATTACCACGTCCATACCCGGAATTGTGCGGGCGGCTTTCCGGGCGCGCAGACGCTCCGCCCGATCCCTGGGAGAGAATCGCCGCCAACCGCGCCGCCAGCGCCGGATCTGTTTTCGAAAGTTCGTGCGCATCAGGGAGTCGGCCGTACTTGTTGATCACCTCGGCCATCACCGCAAGCGCCTGGGCGCGAAGCCCCGAGGGCAGGTTGAACGAATCCAGTCCGTCCCCGTTCGACATTTCGTCAAAATCGTCGTCCCAATCCGCATCACTGCCAAATGGATTGTCATCATCGTCATCGTCATCGTCAT
>JBBRHH010000283.1:0-7735 GCA_038222915.1 Tepidisphaerales bacterium | reverse complement strand
AGATCGTCCGTCGTCAATTCAAGACCGTAGGTCTGCACTACACGCCAAAACAAAGATCAAACCCAATTGGCGACTTGGCAACGCGGAAAAACAGCCGAAGATTTCTAGAAATTGAATGAACGTGCGAAGGTCGGGCTAAGCAAGGAAAGCCCCTGGGACACCTTCGAACCCAACCGCCTATACACCATTACCCTGAGCGCCTCAGAAGGCCTCACACTCCACAGCAAACCGATGGACCCTTTCTGGAACGACTACCGCCAGGCCCTCAGTCAGGTAAAGTAGCCGCTACTTCCGCTTGCAGAACCAGCCAAGCTGCGTCCAGATGTCAAACCACCCCTTGAGTCGGACGCCCCAGTCGACATTGGCTTTTGTCTCCGTTTCAATGGCCCGTTCGCAAGCATCAGCGAGGTTAGCGCCGTCTCGCAGCGCCGTCAGCGCAGCGTATGCCGCGCGATCGATCCGCTTGTAATAAAGGTTGAACTGATACCGGTGAACAACCAGATGGATCTTCCGCCGCCGCGGCAGCGGAATCTTCCTCGTGCGCTTGGACTTTCGGCCTTCCTCCATCGCATTGCTCGCCTCCGAGCGCATCGCCGCCGACCCCTTCTTCACCGAGATCAGAAACTCATCGAGCGGATAAGCCAGTTCCATCACGGACATATAAGGCTGCAGCGCCAGGTAAACGTCGGCAGGATCTTTGCCCAGCAAGTCATCTACGCCCACCACCTGTTTTTCAGGCCCATCAAAGGCGACGACCTGCGCCCACTCAAAGCGGGCCATGTCCAACGCAAGGTCATTGCGTAGCGCAATCAGGTCAGGTCTCTCCTGTAGAAACTGTTCGATCCGCCCGCCAAGGTTCCGAAGCGTAAATGACCGCGATGGATAGCGCTCAAGATATTCCCGCGCCATCTGATGAAACTTCTGATCTCCCATCACAGCCCGAAGCCCCGGATAATCATCCCAGAGAATGTCCAGCAGTCGAAACCAATACTGCTTGTTGTAGATCTCAATGCGTTCAAAAGAGGTGAGCCGGTCGTTGGGCTTGATGAACTGAGCGGTGACCTCCGTCATCGGCCGGCCGTCGATCCATGTCTCCTGCATGGTGTCGGCCGGACTTAGGCGGCGCATGATAGCGCCGCCGGCAAGCCGTTGGAGCTCCCGCAGACTCTTGAATGTTCTCCCGTCAGGCACTGGCCGAGGCATGGGCGACCTCCCGGTTGCGCTGAACGACATTGCGGCGGAACTTGTTGGCCTTCAACGCCTCGGCGTGTACCTCATTGAAAGTCGGAATATGTGCATCCCATTCCAGTAGCGTCGAAGTCGCGCCGCACTTTTTGGTCGCGTAGGCATACATCTTCCACACCGGATCCAGTACCGCATGGTCGTGGGTATCCAGGAGATACTTCTCAAACTTCGAATGGCCGGCGATGTGCATTTGCCCCACCCGCTCGTGCGGAATGCCGTTCAGATAGTCGTACGGATCGAAGCTGTGGTTTTGCGAAGAGACGTAAATATTGTTCACGTCCAACAGAATGCCGCAATCGGCCCGCTCCACGACTTCCGTCAGAAACTGCCACTCGGTCATTTCCGAAGCGTGGAACTCCGCATAACTGCTGACGTTCTCCACTATCACGGGAATCTCCAGGAAGTCCTGTACCATTTTAATTCGGTCGGCCGCATTCTGGGCGGCCGCGAACGTGTACGGAATCGGAAGCAGGTCGTGGGTGTATGTTCCATCCACGCTGCCCCAGCAGAGATGATCCGAAAGGAAAGGCGTCTTGGTCCGCTTCACCAGCGACTTGAGCCGGCGAAGCTGCTCCCGATCGATCCGGTCGGTCGACCCAAAGTACATCGAAACGCCATGTTGAACGACCTTGTATTGCTCGAGAATGCGATCGAGCACATGGAGCGGCCTTCCCGCATCGACCATGTAATTTTCGGAGATGATCTCAAACCAGTCGACCACTGGTTTCTTGTTGAGGATGTGATCGTAATGCGGCACGCGCAGGCCGATGCCGATGCCAAGGTCTGTGAAAGCGTTGAATCGATTTGCGGGCATAGGGACTGGCTCTCGTTTAAATGACATGCCGCTGACCAATGAGTGGTCACGGAAACGGCCGCTCGGGAGCCCGGATTGATCCGGGCTCCCGACGGGCCGAAGAAGAATTAAAGGATTAGAACTTCGGAGCGTCGGCCGGCTTGTTGGTGTTGCAGCCGCCTTTGCCTTTGCAGGAATTCTTGCCCTTGCACTCGTTGTCGCCGCTCTTGCAGCCGCCCTGGCCCTTGCAGGCATTCTTGCCTTTACAGTCGTGCTTGCCGGCATCGTCCGCGAGGGTGATCGCCTTCACGCCCGCCACTTTCTCGACGGATGAGGCCTTGACGCTTGTGCCGCTCGCCGGAGTGGGAACCGCAGCCGATGCCAGACGGGCCGAACCCGCAAGAAGACCGGTCATAGCAGCCGCCGCCAACATTAATTTCGTGTTTGACTTCATTTTCTGGTCCTTTTCATATTGCTTATAAATAAGCAAGGTGACTTAAATGCTCTGTTCAATTGAAACCCATTATGTGAAACCGGGACGATCCCAATTTTCGCACAGTCTATGCCATAGCACCTCCATCGCCCGCGGCGAGTCTTGTCGGGATGACACCGGCCAAAACAGCACGTGTATGACGTCTGGATGGCGGGCTAGTTTAGCCGAAGGACGATAACCGCAAATAGAAAAAAACTATTCCACCCCACAACTCATGGCACGCGATCGATCAGTCGATGCCGGGGATAGCGGAGGAGCGTCAAGGGATAAAAAAATAGGGCGCTATTGCGCGTGTAAATTCGATCAGTTGGCGTAAAATTTGCTCGTCCGTGCCCTTGTCATAGGGCGGATCATTTATGACCGGTGGGAATACGGGAGCGAGACATGGCAAAACTTTTGGTCATCGACGACGATGAGACTGGCGCACGTACGCTGGCACGCCTGTTGGAAACTGAAGGCCATCAGGCGACCTGTGCGTCATCGGCAGGAAGTGCGCTGTTGCACATGCGCGAGGACGATCCCGACCTGGTGCTATTGGATCTTTCCATGCCGAAGGTCAATGGATTCGAACTGCTCGATGCGCTGGCAGCAGAGCCGCGCTTCGCCCATGTACGATTCGCGGTCTACTCGGGCAGTAACGACGACTCCGCGCGAGCAACCGCGATGAAACTGGGCGCGTGCGATTTCATTCAAAAGGGGATGGATTGGTCCGAGACCTACGAACGGATCAAGGGGTGCCTGAAAGTCGAAAAGTCCAAAGTCCCACCGGTCGGCAGGATCACTATCGGCGCGTCGTCGCTGTAAAGAAAATTAACTCACTCCGGCGAGACCGTTTTGTATTCGCCGCGTAACCATGCGCCGATTTCGTCGGCGTACCAGCGGCTGAACCGGCGATCGCTCACGCCTCCAGGCAGGCTGGTCTGAATCGTCTGCACCGCGAGATCCGCGATCACACGAATCGACGGCGCAACAGCGTGGGGCCGTGGACCCCGATGAATCTGACCCTGATGAACTGTCGAACGCGAACCGGGCAATGTGATTGGGCCGCGATCAAATCCAAATACTCCTGGCAATTTCTTTCCGAGCAGCAGATGCCGGAAAAAAATCTGCCGATCATCGCCATAAGACCGCGCCTCCAGATGCACAACTTTCTTTGCAGCGGCCGCGAAGATCTCCTTTCGAGATCGACTTCCAAACCACGCGGAGCGTTCGGAAAGGAGAATACGGTCGAAGTTGCCGAAGTAGTTCATAAACACCGACGTCTCGTTCAGAATGTGCGTCCACGCCATTGTTCCGAACGCGTGGTCTGCGCCGAAGACCTCGTCAAGCAAGGCACGGTAGAACGATTCGAACAACCGAGCGCCCGTTGAGTCGGCGCGGCACTCAAAATCCCAATCCGCGAGCCGTCCCGCCGAACGACCGAGTGGTTCGATGAACTGCTTCCCCTGGCCTGACAGAAAATCCATCTGAAGTTGTTTCATGTCGTCAGCGGTGAAGCGTTTGGTCTGGCTCAGGACTTCACGGATGCGGCGCGCGCGATATGGGCCCATGCAGGAGTTGATCGGTTTGAGCCGTCCCAGATGGTTTAGATCATCGTTTGCGGTGGCGATGAATCCTTCGGGAGGATTGAATTGACGCGGGAGATCTTCGATGGGCGCGAAGCCTCGCCAATCGTTGGCCGGATCCCAACCGGGAAGAGGAATCAGTCCGCTGATGCCGTCGGGCCGGAGTGGCATCTTGCCCGACATTTGGAAGCCAATGTTTCCGTCGGTATCCGCGGCAATCCAACTCCACGATGAGTTGTTGATGTGGCCCAGCACTGGAAGCGCCTGCTCAACAGTTGTGGCGCTGAGCAGGTCGAAGATGGCGTTCATTGATTCTGCGCCGGCACCGTCTCCGCAGGACCAGCGTGTAGCGAGATAGAGGCCTGGAATGTTCGGATCGCCTTCGAGGGTTCCGTGATGGTTTTCGTGGAAGGTGATGGTGACAGGCTCATGTTTCTTTCGGCGGATGACCTCGGTGCGCGTGTTGAAATCGCAATAGTTGTCACCGACGCGGTGCTTGCCGTCGCGACAGTCCTCAATCCAGGAGTCCACGCAGTCCATAAACGCGTACGTCACGCCCCAGGCAATGTGGCGGGTTCGGCCCAGGATGAGGCTTGGACATCCCGGCATGGTCGCGCCGATGGCGTAGTTTCCACCGTTGCCCCAACTTAACGCTGCTTCATACCAGACCGGCGGAATCCGATCGATATCGAGATGTGGATCGTTGCAGAGCATGGGTTTACCGGAGGCGGTTTTAGCACCGGACAAAACCCAGTTGTTGGAGGCCGATGCGCGCGGGATGGCGGGCTCGCTCCAGAGCGCTCTTGGAATGATCGTTTCCTGGAGCTTGATCTGTTTAACAAGTCTCTCATCCATACCGCTCAGTTGGTTTGGGAAAAGCTCATCCAGCTTTTCTCGCGGGAGTCCGGTCTGGACGCATTCGACGATGAATCTCTCAAGCTCGGCCTGGGACTGGCCCATGCCGACGTAGCCGATGATCTTGCCGGTGATGATCATGTCGGCCGGCGTCCAGGGATCGTCCTTGATCGAGAAGCCGAGGACGCGAAGCTCCCACGGAATGCGGCGTGTTTTGAAGTAAAGATTCACGCCTTGCGAATACGCCTCGACGCTGGATCGGGCGATGGGTGAAAGGCCGGCGATGTCTTGGGCCGCGCCGCGGGGCAGGTTGAGGCGGCGGAAGAATTTGTCGAGTTGGAAGAGATCGTCGGTGTCCTGAAGCTTTTCCGCCGCGCGTCCACGGGCCAGGGTGCGGACGAGAAGGATCTGCAGGCCGCGGTCGCGGGCGTGGCAATAGCCGAGGCCCATGTGACTGTCGACGATGTCCTCGGCTTGGATGTGCGGAATGCCGTGCTGGTCGCGGCGAATAGTGATGGGGCCGCTTTGGCCTTGGAGTGTGATGGGACGGTCGGACATGGTGAGGGAGGGTACGTCGGCGCTTGGCGGTTTCAAAGGTGGCGTGCGGTGCGTTATGATCTGGGCATGGATGAGCATGCAATTCTAACGGCGGTAGGTGCGGATCGGCCTGGGCTTGTGGATGAGGTGTCCCGGTTTATTTTCGAACGTGGTGGGAACATCGCCGACAGCCGGATGGTGAATTTGCGGGGTCAATTCGCGATGATGGTCTTGTTTGGAGGGGATGTGAAGACTGTAGCACGTATACGTAGTGAGCTTTGGCAACTGTCGCAGCACAGCGGGTTGCAGGCCGAGCTTCGGCCTGCGGGGACGGCGGCTCGGGAGTTGGTGGATGCACTGCCCTATCGATTGACGGCGACGGCGATTGACCAGCCGGGGCTCGTGCATCGGTTCGCAAGTGTGCTGCGGGGCTTGGCGGTCAATATTGAAAGTTTGGAGACCCGGCTTACGGCGGCGCCGTATACGGGTGCGCCCATGTTTGAGATGGAGATGGTGCTGGCGGTGCCTCGAAAGACGTCGGTAGCAGAAGTTCGACAAAAATTGTCTCTATTATCGGACGAATTAAATATTGACTTCCAATTGGTAACGGTATGATGTAGTTGTGTTCGTCTGCCAGGTTCGAAGTTGTACCGTCGTTGGAGGGCCCTAACGATGCAATATCCCGGTGAAGTTAGCAGGGAAGACATCGATAAGCGCGAGGATTCGATTAACGCGTACAAGCGATGTGGGCATAAAATGTGCGGCTATGGTCGCATGGAGGCCGTTTTGCGCGAATTGATTCGTGGCATTTCGGAGGCAGATCTTCGGTGCGATTTGAAGCCCGGGGAATTGACTGCGCGGGACTCCTGGTGACCTAGCGCCGCCTTCGGTGGCGGCGGGTGATCGGTTGTTTGCTGCCGATGGTTCTGGGCATGAGGGTGACCGGAGCCGGATGGCTGGCGGTGACGTCTTTTGGCGGGGCGGCCTGGGCTGCATTGCTACCTCCTCCTTGTTGACCACGATCTGATCCGGGCTTGTCGGTTGTCCAATCGGCCGGCGTGGGGCGTTGCTCGAAGCCTTCCAGCGTGGCTGGGAGGATGAGCATGTTGATCAACTCTTCGACTTTGGTGAGCTCCTCGCCCTGTTCGCGGGTGACGAAGGTGAACGCCTTGCCGGCGGCGCCCATTCGGGCGGTTCGGCCGACGCGGTGGACATAGACCTCCGGGTCTTCGGGGATATCGTAATTGATGATGTGGCTGATGTCGGCGACGTCGATGCCGCGGCTGGCGAGATCGGTCGCGACGAGGACGTCGAACTTGCCGCCCCGGAAGCCTTTCATGACGCGCTCTCGCTTGGACTGGACGAGATTGCCGTGGATCTCGCGGCATTCGATGCCGTCGGCGTGGAGCTTCTTGGCGAGCTTCTGCGCGCCGTGCTTGGTCTTGCAGAAGACGATGGCGAGATCGGGATTTTCCTTCAGCAGGAGCATGTGCAGCAGGCGGTATTTGTCCCAGGGTTGGACCGGGAAATAGAATTGTTCGACGTTGGCGACGGTGGGCTTTTCGTCGGAGCCGGGGGCGATGAGCTTTTCGATCGGCTCATGCATGTACTGCCGGCCAAGGCGCTCGATCTCGGCATCGATGGTGGCGGAGACGAACATGGTTTGGTGGGAGCGGGTGGCCTGGGGCTCGCCGTTGGGACTTTCTTCCTGGCGGCGCACGCCTTTGACGCGGCTGAGGATGTTGCGGATGTCGTCACGGAAGCCGATGTCGAGCATGCGGTCGACTTCATCGAGGACGACGAAGCGGATGTTGTTGAAGTTAATCATGCGGCGGTCGAGGAGATCAATGACGCGGCCGGGTGTGCCGACGAGCACCTGGGGCTCGTTCTTAAGGAACTTGGCCTGGGCCATGATTTTCTGGCCGCCGTAGACGGGGATGGAGCGGATGGGGGTGAACTCGGCGAGGCGGCGGAATTCTTCGTCGACCTGGACGGCGAGTTCGCGGGTGGGGACGAGGATGATGGCCTGGGTGGGCCCGGAGCGATCGCACATCTGGATGATGGGGATGCTGAAGGCGGCGGTTTTCCCGGTGCCGGTGCGGGCCTGGCCGAGAATATCGACGCCGGCAAGGGCGCGGGGGATGAGGAGTTCCTGGATGTCGGAGGGGGTGACAAACTTGGCCTCGGCGAGAGCGCGGAGGATGGAGGGGCGGACGCCCAGGGCGGCGAAGGCTTCGGGGACAGGGG
>JBBRHH010000282.1:0-7766 GCA_038222915.1 Tepidisphaerales bacterium | reverse complement strand
GGCCAAACGCGTCATCTACCTCTTCCAGTCCGGCGGCCCATCCCACATCGACCTCTTCGATCACAAGACGATGCTTCAGAAGATCCACCAGCAGGACCTCCCCAGGTCCATCATGGGCGAGCAGCGCGTCACCCACATGACCCGCAACCAGAGCCGGTTCCTCTGTGTCGGCTCCCCATTCAAGTTCTCCCAGTACGGCGAAGGCGGCGCATGGATCAGTGAGCTCCTCCCCCACACCGCCAAAATCGCCAACGAACTGTGCATCATAAAATCGATCAACACAGAACCCATCAACCACGACCCCGCCGTCACCTTCATGCAGACCGGCTCCATGAATCCCGGCCGCCCCTGCATGGGCTCGTGGCTCACCTACGGCCTCGGCTCCCCCAACGCCGATCTCCCCGGCTTCGTGGTCATGCTCTCCGGCACCGGCGATCAACCCGTCACCCCGCGCTACTACAACAGCGGCTTCCTCCCCTCCAAATATCAGGGCGTCCAGTTCCAGGGTTCCGGAGACCCCGTCCTCTACCTCTCCGACCCCAAAGGCATCGACCACGCAAACCGCGGCGCGCTCATCCAGTCCATCAACAAGCTCAACACGCTGAAAAAAGACGCGCTCTTAGACCCCGAAATCCAAACCCGCATCGAGCAATTCGAGCTCGCCTACCGCATGCAAACCTCCGTCCCCGAGCTAACCCGGATCGCCAATGAGCCCAAAGAGGTCATGGACCTCTACGGCCCGGACGTCCACAAACCCGGCACCTACGCCGCCAACTGTCTCCTCGCCCGCCGCCTCGTCGAGCGCGGCGTCCGCTTCGTCCAGCTCTTCCACCGAGGCTGGGACCAGCACGGCAACCTCCCCAACGACCTCCGCCGTCAGACCAGAGAAACCGACCAACCCTCGGCGGCATTGATCCAGGACCTAAAACAACGCGGGATGTTAGAGGACACGCTGGTCATCTGGGGCGGCGAGTTCGGCCGAACCAGCTACTCCCAAGGCGAAATCCGCCCAGAAAACTTCGGCCGCGACCACCACCCCCGCTGCTTCACCATGTGGGTAGCTGGCGGCGGCTTCAAAGGCGGCACCACCTACGGAGAAACCGACGACTTCGGCTACAATCTCGCAAGCAACGGCGTCCACGTAAACGACCTCCACGCCACGCTCCTCAACCAACTTGGCATCCACCATGAGAAACTGGTTTACCGATTCCAAGGCCGGGATTTCCGATTGACGGATGTGGCGGGGAAGGTTGTGAAGGCGTTGCTTGCGTGACGCTCAAGTCCCGACGATCGCAACGAGCGCCTTGACGTTCTCTTTCGCATCAAACGCCGCCCGCACCGGAATCTTCAATCCTTCGATAACTTCGCTGCGAATGCTGCCAGTTTTCAATTTGTGTTCGAGAGTGTATCGACTCCCCGAAAGGCGATACTGCTCCACGGTCCGCTTTGATGGATCCACAATCCAATATTCATCGACCCCGTGTGCCGCATAGTCTTCGAACTTGATGCCGCGATCTATCTTCTCCGTGCTTGCCGACAACACCTCAACCACCAGATCCGGCGCGGGAAATTTCATCTGCGTCGGCTTGAACTTCGCCGCCTTGGCGGCCTTGAAATAGCAGATGTCAGGCTCGTAATCGTTACGGGTCAAAGAGATCATCAGCTTCTCATGACCGACAAATCCCAGCGCATGCTTTTCAACGTACGCGCCGATGAGCTTCGCGAGGCCAAAAGAGGCTGCGTTGTGTTCCAATCGCACGGGCGAATGCACAACGATCCTCCCATTGATAAATTCAGCCTTCTGCTCTTCGGTCACGTGCTCGAAAAACTGTTGCCGACGACGGCGTTCATCAACCAATACTTGCTTGAGTTCCTTCACATATTGTGGCAGGCGAGGAGAGTCGATGATTTGATCGATCACGGTCACGAGTAGATTATAGCCGAATAGAAGCGTTCAATGGGATTGATTTGTCGGACAGCGTTTGGTCCAACCTACTTCCCAAGCACAAAAACCGCCGACCGCATAGGATCCGAAAACATCAGCCCACTGGGCCACCCCACCTTATAATCCTGGCTCCGCCCCCACGCCGTATTCCCCGCAAAATTCACCCCAATCCGCACCACCTCGCCCGCGTTCCCCGTCATCTCGCTAATCTTCCCGCCGGCCCGACCCGCAATCCCGCCCACCAGCTTCACCTGCGGAAACGGAATCTTCCCCATCACTCCCTACCCCTTCTTATTCTTGAACGACACCCCGGTGATATCCGCCAGTTGCCTCCCGAGCGGATTGCTCGAAAGATCGTCCGTCTTCGCCGCCCACACATTCTCCTTCGCCAGCGGATAGCCTGCCGCCCACTCCCGCCCCTCCAGGTTGTGGTGCCGGTACTTGAACAGATTCGCCGATCCATCCCGCGTCAGCCCCAGCCCAAACTGCTCCTCTTCTATCCACAGTTCCACGCTGTCATACGCCCACATCACCGCGCCGCTGGGCGAATCGAAAATCTGGTGCTCGTCCGTCACAACAAAGTAAACGTAGAAGAACCGACCATCGTGTGCCACCGCCCCGATCGCGGTCCCGATCGCAAACGTCTGCCATAAATCCTCCGGCAAGACCGTGTGCTTGAAAGTCACGGCCGGCAGCGCCACAATTTGCGGCACGACCCCCGCCTTCGCCCAAGCGCTCCAATCCCCGTCCACCTTCATCTCCGCTACCTTCGGAATAATCTGCACCTTCTCCAACCCCTTCGCCGCAACCACCTGCGAACTCGGCAGCCCTCCGGCGCCAGCGCCAGCCCCTTTCCATTCAAGCGGCGTCGCACTCTTCTGAATCGTCTCCACCCCATCCACCCGCACCCGCGTAAACCGCCCGATCGAATCGTCCTCCACATACGCACCCACCTTCCCGTCCGCCCGCAGATACGCGTTGACGCCGTATCGCATATCCACAAACCCCATGTTCCACGCCGACGGCCAGTTCCAGTTCCCCGTCGCCAGCCGCAGCCCATCCGAGTCAAACAAATCGATCTGCCCGCCAAAGCTCTTTGCGGCCATCGCAAACGTCTGCTTCCCATCATTCACCGCGCTGATCGACATGTAGTTCCCGCCGCTCGACAGGCTGAACCACCGCACCTTTCCATCGGCGGTCATCTTCCCCACTCCCGTGTGGTCCGCCCCCCACGCCGGGACCATCTTGTTGTAGTTCGCCGTCACGCACCCCAGATAAATATCATCATTGTTCCGGTCAACGCTCACCGATCCTTTCCCTTCCACGCCGCTCGCCGCGTGTTCCCCGGCCACCGGCCCAATCACAGTCGCATGCGCAAAATCAAAGATCGGATTGTTCTCCGCATCCAGCCCCTTGAACGCAATCCGGTTCACCGACGGGGAGTTGTCTTTCAGGTCCTGACTGCGCGAAGTGATCATGCTCCCGTCCCGTGCAAAGCTCAGCGTCGAATAGGCCGCTCCCAGCAGCCCATGTCGAACTACCACCGCGGGGCGCGGCTTAAGCGGTTCCGAAACATCCACCAGCCGCGCCGACCCATCCCCCGGCACATACACAACAAACGGCCGGCCTCCCAGAATCGCACTCGTCGAAGGGGATCCAAACGACGCCGGCTTCACAATCCCCTTCGAGTCAGTCATCGTCATCCCGCGCGGTTCCTCCACCATCCACTCCCACGCTCCTGTCTTCGCATCCACATGATAAACCCCGATTCCGCAATACACATACTCGCTCTTCAGCGGGTGCGGCACCACCGAGTCCATGAAGTTGCTGATCAGATCCGCGCTGATCTTCCCTGAATCCGCAAACAGTATCCGCACCCGTTGCGACTCGGTCAGCACCAGCCGCCCATCCTTCAGAAAGCACGCCCCGCGCGGATCGCGCATATTCTCCGGGCCAACCGCATTAAACTCCCCAACCACGCGCCCCTTCCCAAGCGTTCGGATGACCTTCCCCTCCATATCCAGCACCGCCAGCTTCGCCGCGGCATTGTCCACCACCGCCAGCCGGTCTTTGCTCGCCGCCAGATACCGCGGCGTCGCCAAGCCGGTCGCAAACGTCTTTACAATCTTCCCATCCTCGCCAAGACAGACCACGTTCGTCCCCGAAACCGCCCACACATTCCCACCCGCATCCGCCGCCACATCGCTCACCGCTTCCACCGCCCAATCGCGCTTCTTTTCCCCCGTCGCCAGATCGATCACCCGCACCACATTGTTCCCCTGCAACGAAACGTACGCCGTCTGTCCCACCACCGCCAGCCCCGCCGCGACATCCCCAATCTCAAAGCTCTCGGCCTTATTCAACATCCTCATCTGCTCCCCCGGCGCAGCCAGCCGAATCAGTTTCTTCCCCTTCCCCACGACCGCGTAAAAATCATCCCCGCCCGCCGCCGCCAGCGCCGATAGATCCGCCTCCGTCAGCCCCGTCGAATTCAGCGCCTGCCCATTCGCCGAATACCGCCGCACGTTGTACTGCCCCTCGTCATAAACCGTCGTCATCAGAAATCCCCCATCGGCCAGCGGCGCAACCCGATTCGCGTTGTCGCAGTTGTAAGCCCCCATCGGATTGCCGTTGTCTCCCACCGACCCATCATCCACCACCTTTACATCATGCTGCACAACCTTCACCACATATTTCCCCGCCGGCGTCGCCTGCCCCAGATCATCCCGCCCGTCCCAATACAACTCGCGCACACCGGCCGCATCCGCAAGCAGCGTTCGCACCAGCGTTCCGTCCTCCTTGTAGATCCCCGCCGCCTGTCGCGCCGACCCATCCAGCGCCACCGCCAATTTGCTCCACCCCGCGCCCGCTTTCACCTCAGGATAGTTGTAAGCCCCGGCGCACACCGCGCCGCCCCGCCCTGTAAACGCCGTCCCGTCCCTGTCCATCACCGCCAACTTCTCATCCATCGGCCGTCCCACATTCATCCCCGGCAGCCCGCCGCCCCAACTCACCTCCGGCGAAACATGAAGGTCATACGTCTCGGGATTCACAAACGCCGGCGTCACATAAACGCTGTGTCGCTCCATCCCGCTGCTCGCCGCCCACTCATACGCATTCGCCACCGCCCACACATCGCCCCACACGCCATTCGTCCCCTTGATCACATTGAAGTCGCTGCTCCACCCTTTTGCCGACACCGCATCGCCGATCAGGTTCGTGTTGTTGTCCGTAAAGATCGAGTTGCGAATCTCTCCCTTTCCGCACCCCAGAATCAGCAACCCGGTCGAAGTCGCGCCCGCCACCGTCGCATGATCCACCACCGTGTCGACGGACCCCTGCACATACACCCCGATCGTGCAGCGCGGCACCACACAACTCTGCACCCGCGTCCCCTTGCACGCGTTGATGCTCAGCCCTTTGGTAAACCCGTTAAACGTGCATCGCTCCACAACAACGTTCACACAGTTGTCCAGCTTCAGCCCTTGTCCTCGCCCACGAAAAGTAATCCCCGAAACACGCAAGTCCCGCAGCCGGAAAAGCCGCAGCGCCACATCGGTAGTCGAAGCCGGCGCAATTACCACCGCCCCGGCCGCATCCCCCGTCAGCTTCCCACTTTCATCGCCGACAATCCGCATCTCCGACCCATCGGCCGCATATCGCTCCGCAACCACCGCCGCCGCCTTGTACTCCCCAGGCCCCACCACAATCGCATCCCCATGCCCAACCACCCCCGCGGCTTGTAACATCGACCCAAACGCAGTCCCCGGCGTCTTCCCATCCGCCTCATCATTCCCGTTCATCCGAACAAAATAAGTAGTCCCCCAGGCGGGCATTCCTCCACAAACCAAAACCATCAAAAACAACCCAACCGCCGCCCGCGTAATTCGATCCGACATGCTCCATCTCCTCGTATGCTCGTAGAAGTGTGGCCAACTCAACGGCCCGATCTTACTCCACCGCAATCGCCCGTCACATCCGCCACATCCTTAAAAAGTGACTTGGGAGACATGGAGTCCTGTCTCTCTCGCTCCCGATCCCCGTGCTCGGCCTAAATCCGTGGACGACCAATAAGATGGCCAATTCCGATTGCCGAAAGCACAAACGTGGGCTATAGTAGTAGCGGACGTACGGGCTAAACCATTCGGCCGGCAAGAGTTTTGCCGAACGGCGCGGCTGGCTTCTGAGTATGAATGGAGAGGTGCGCCAGCTGTCACATGGTTTTCCCATCGTGTCTAATAGAAGGGCCAGCACGTGTTTCTCCGCTTCCGAAACTTAAGCTCTGCGACCCTCGCCGCCTCACTCCTGTTGTACTGCACAGAGGCGCAAGGTGGTCTGATCACCACCCAGACTTTCACTCGCGACGGCGACTCTGGAATTTTAAGCACCAAGACATACACCCACGCCATCGACCTGAACGGCCAAAACGGTGACTACACCATCAACGGCGTTCTATTCCACGCTGGTGCAAACGGTGACCAGACCTCGACGCTCAACTACAACCTCCAGAACACGCCTAGCAATATAGGGTCAGTGACCGACAATGGTCACGCGAACAACATCGCCGGCGACATACACAAGCTCACCAACGATTTCTTCTACGACGGCAGCAGTACAGAGCATCTGATCCTCACCGGCCTCCAGCCCGACACCCACTACGTCCTGACGCTCTATAACATCGCCTGGGATGGCGTGGGCGGCCGTATCGGCGACATCAGTGACAGTCAGGGTGGTACATTCCCGGCCTTCGACGAAAACTACGCCGGCGCAGGCAACGGTAACCTTCTCATCGACACCTACGTCACCGATGCCACCGGTCCCGGTAGCACCTCCTTCACCCTGAACCTCGGCCCCTACGGCGGCGATTCATTCCACCAATACGGCTTCACCAACGAAGTCGGCGTTCCCGAACCGGCCTCCATCACAATCCCATGCTTCGGCGCGCTAACTCTACTTGCCCGCCGGCGCCGCGCAATCGCGGTATGACTCTAGCATGGGTAATACACGCTGGAACCGCCAACCCGCATCGAAACAAACGGACAGCGGACCACCACTCCCGTAGCAGAGCATCTCGTTGGCATGCGCCAAACTGGATCAGGCTGCAGCGCAACATCGCAAAGCCCACGCGCCCCCCGTTCCTCTAACCCGACCTTCGCACTTTCATTCAATTTCGAGAAATCTTCGGCTGTTTTTCCGCGTCGCTGAATTGTCAGCGGGGTTTGACCTGCGGTTTGGCGTGTAGTGCAGACCTACCCTCTTGAATCGGCGCTGGGCGATCTGCTATCTCTGCTCGATCATGTTTCTGCGTTGTCATCGCCGCAACAAGAACGGCAAGGAACATCGTTACTGGTCGGTGGTCGAAGCGCGGCGGCTCGACAACGCCAGGACCACCCAGCGCCAGGTGCTGTACCTCGGAGAGATCAACGATTCCCAGGAGTCGGCGTGGCGGAAAAGCATTTCGGTTTTTGACGAACAGACCGCTCAGCCGGCGCAGGCGTGTCTGTTTCCGGATGACCGGCCGATCCCGGCGGACGAAGTGAACGCATTGCCTTTGGTGATGAGCCAGATGCGGCTGGTTCGTCCGCGGAGTTTCGGGGACTGCTGGCTGGGATGCCTGCTGTGGCGGGAACTGGGCCTGGAGCGTTTCTGGCAGGAGCAGTTGGGAGACCAGCGCGGGAAGGTCCCGTGGGAGAAGGTGCTGCAACTGCTGGCGGTCAACCGATTGTGCCGGCCGGGCAGCGAGTTTGCGGTGCATCGACAATGGTTCATCCACTCGGCAATGGATGAGTTGCTGGAGTGTGACTTTGCGGTGGCCGAGAAG
>JBBRHH010000281.1:0-7832 GCA_038222915.1 Tepidisphaerales bacterium | reverse complement strand
TCCACCGCCAATCTTCGCGAGAAACTCTCGGCCTTCATCACATACTTCAACAACACGATGGCCAAGGTGTTTCGCTGGACGTACAAAGGCAAGCCGCTCACAATTTGAATGCGATGGAACTTCAGCCGCAGTGATCTAGTCGGTTACAGGTCGTTTCATGGTCGGTTAGTAGTCGGTTACAGGTCGGTTAGTGGTCGGTTAGTGGTCGGTTAGTGGTCGCTTTGCAAATCAAAGCGACACCCTCCATAAATCCACAACCAATTGAATCGAAATCACTTACGAAAAATCGACCCACCCAAACCGACCGCGCAACCCAATTGCGCGCACGTTCGCGCGCTCAAAACCACCCTCGCTGCGGCCATCCGTCGTCACTTTCCATCGGGCCCACCCAACCCCACCCAATCATTATCAGACCGCCCCACAACCCCCGCACAAACCTCCCATCCGCCAAGCCCCGCCCCCTCCAAGCCGATGAGGGGAATGAACCCTTGTTTTCGCCCACCGCACCGGCCTTATGCCCGCGCGGCAGGGTTGGAGGCCGCACCGTGCCCATTCGCTGTGATGAATACAACCAGGTCTGCGTCGTAACCGTCGAAGGCGATCTCAGTGGCGATAACTGCGTCAGCATGCGAAAGCTCGTCGAAGACCGCATCGACTCCAAGCACATCGTCGAGTTCGTTATGGACATGGAAAAATGCGGTTTCATCGACAGCGAAGGACTCGAAACACTTCTCTGGGCAAAAAAGCGCACCGAAGACCTCTACGGCCAGATCAAAGTAGTAGGCCTCGACGACAACTGTCGCAAAATCCTCGAACTCACCAGATTGGAGCACAGATTCGAATGCCAGAAAGACCTAGCCGCCGCCCTGAAAAATATGAGTTAATCGTGAAACAAAGGATCTATTACCTGACACCCAGCCCCTGCCACCCAGCATGATCGCCACTCTGGAAAAAAAACCCCTCGGCCAACTCCTTCTCACCAAAGGCCTCCTCAAGCCCGAACAGTTGGAGCGCGCCCTCGAAGAACAAAAACGCTCCAACCACCAGAAGCTCCTCGGCGAAGTCCTCGTCGAGCTCCGCCTTTGCTCCGAAGACCAGATCGTCGAAACCCTCGCCGCCGCCTATGGCGTCCCCTACGCCCGCGTCAGCCCGCGCGTCTGCGATCCCAAAGTCATCGCCAGCCTCCCGCGCGAATTCCTCGAAAAGCATCAGATCCTCCCCCTCTTCCTCGTCGAAAACGTCCTCACTGTCGCCATCCCCGAGCCAGCCAACGTCTTCCTTCTCGAAGAAATCGAGCGCGTCTCCGGCCATCAGGCCCAGGTCGTCGCCGCCACCGCCCACGACATCCGCGCCACCCTCCAGACCTACATGCCCGATGAGAGCGTCTTCGTCATCGATGACATCATCGACGAAGTGAAGTTCGAGGAATTCACCCTCATCGAGGAAAAGACCACCGACATCGGCAACCTCGAACAGGCCGCCGGCGACTCGCCCGTCATCAAGCTCGTCAACTACTGCATCTACAACGCCGTCAAAGACGGCGCATCCGACATCCACATCGAGCCCGGCGATCACATGCTCCGCGTCCGCTACCGCATCGACGGCCGCCTCACCGAAAAACTCCGCCCGCCGTTCCAGATGCACGCCGCCGTCATCTCCCGCATCAAGATCATGGCCGGCATCGACATCGCCGAGCGCCGCCTCCCGCAGGACGGCGCGATTCACGTCCTGATGGACAAGCGCCCCATCGACTTGCGCGTCAGCACCATGCCCGGCACGTTCGGCGAAAAAATCGTCGTCCGCGTCATCGACAACGACAAAGCCTCGGCCAACCTCGAACGTGTCGGCTTCAGCTACGACACCCTCAAGCAGTGGCGAAAACTAATCTCCCTCCCCAACGGCATCCTGCTCGTCACCGGCCCAACCGGCAGCGGCAAGAGCACCACCCTCTACGCCAGCCTCGCCGAGCTCAACGAGCCCGACGTCAACATCTGCACTGTTGAAGATCCGATCGAATACAACCTGTCCGGCGTCAATCAGTTTCAGGTCAACGAAAAATCCGGCTTCACCTTCGCCAACGCCCTGCGATCACTCCTTCGCCAGGATCCCGACATCGTCATGCTCGGCGAAGTGCGCGATCCCGACACCGCCAAGATCGCCACCCAGGCCGCCCTCACCGGCCACCTCGTCCTCAGCACCCTCCACACCAACGACGCCCCCGGTGCAATCACCCGCCTCTTCAATCTCGGCATCGAACCCTACCTCGTCGGCGCAACCCTCTGCGGCGTCCTCGCCCAGCGCCTCGTCCGAAAGCTCTGCCAGGCCTGTCGCGAACCCTACGCCCCAAGCATCAACGAGCTGCGCCAGATGGAAAAAGCCGTCGGCCCCGTCGAAACGCTCTACCGCCCCAAAGGCTGCACCCGATGCCGCAACATCGGCTTCCTCGGCCGAATCGGCATCTACGAATTGCTCGTCCCCGACGACGCCATGGTCGAACGCACCAGCCAGGGCGCAAGCCTGAACGAACTCCGCGAGCTCGCCCGAAACACCGGCATGAAAATGCTCCGCCTCGACGGCATAGAAAAAGTAAAAGCAGGAATCACCACCCTGGAAGAAGTCTACCGAGTCACAGCATGACGAAATCAGCAACCAGCAACTAGCAACCCCCATGGCCACCTTCGCCTACACCTCCCGAGACTCCGCCGGCCGCCCCGCCAACGGCTCGCTCACCGCCGCCTCCGTCGGCGAAGCCCTGCAGATGATCCGCGCCGAAGGAAAGTACCCGATCTCCGTTCGCCCCACGGCCGAATCAGAAGCCGAAGCCGCCCCCGTCACCGGAGGCGCAGGCGTCAAGATCAGCCGCGCCGATCTCATCCAGATCGCCACCCAATTGTCCATCATGATCGATACCGGCGTAACCCTCATCGAGGCCCTCGACTGCATCGGCAAGCAGTTGGAACGGCCCGCCGCGCGCAAGCTCGTCGCCGATCTCACCGAACAACTTCAGGCCGGCATCTCCTTCAGCAACGCCCTCAACCGCCATCCGCGCAGCTTCCCACGCGTCTTCATCGCCCTCATGAAAGCCAGCGAGCACAGTGGCATGATGTCCCGCATGCTAGGCCGCGCCGTCGCCTACCTGCGCGACGAGCAGGAGACCACCCGCAAGGTCAAGGGCGCCCTCACCTATCCGATGATCATGCTCACCTTCGCCATGACCACCACCATCTTCCTCCTCGCCTTCGTCCTCCCGCGCTTCACCGCCATCTACGCCAACAAAAAAGCCGCCCTCCCCGTCCCAACCAAAGTCCTCATGGCCATCAGCGACGGCCTCGTCAGCCACTACCTCGCCATCCTCACCACCGTCGTCCTCGGCGCGATCCTCGGCACCTTCTACTTCCGCTCCCCGTCCGGCGCACGCGTCTGGCATTACGTCCAGTTGCACGCCCCGCTCCTCGGCAAGATGTTCCGCAAGCTCCATCTCTCCCGCGGCCTCCGCATGGTCGGCACCATGGCCGGCTCCGGCGTCCAACTCACCGACTGCATCGCCACTGCCCACGATCTCTGCGCCAACACCTACTTCAAACAGCTCTGGACCAGCGTGAGCCTGCAGATCCAGGCCGGCAAGCAATTGTCCGAACCCCTCTTCGAAAGCGACCTGGTCCCCCGCTCGGTTTCCCAGATGATTCACAGCGGCGAAAAGGGCGGCAAGCTCGCCCACGTCATGGAACAGGTGGCAGGCTTTGCCGAGTTGGAATTAAAAGAGCAAATTGCCAACATGACCCGCTACATCGAACCCCTCATGATCATCATTATGGGATTCATCATCGGCGGCGTCGCAATGGCCCTTTTACTGCCCATCTTCACAATTAGCCGCGTCATGACCGCGCATTAATGCCTGCCAATACCTATCTTATGTCGCATGCAGCCCCGCAGCGGCATCAACCACCCCTTAAGTCTGTTGGCAAAGTCTGCCGATCTATCAACTAACATCACGCGGTGGTACAGTGTCGAATCAACAGGGCAAAGACGTACCGTCGAATGTGACAGGAGTTGTAAATATGCATTCGTCGAATCGGGCTAAATTAATACTTGCAATTGCACTCACCGCCGGCATCACCGGCTGCGCAAGCAAGGCCGGCAACGGGGCCCTCATCGGTGGCGGCGTCGGCGCTCTCGCCGGCGGCATCATCGGCAACCAATCCCACGGCCACGCCGCGGGCGGAGCAGTCATCGGCGGCCTCGTCGGCGCTGGCGCTGGCGCGCTCATCGGCAACGAAATGGACAAGAGCGACCAACGCGAGCGAGACCGCGACCGCGATCGCGTATACCAGACCCGCACCGATACCGCCCCGCGCATCGCCAGCGAATCACGCCCCGTCCTGAAGGAAGACGTCATCGTCTGGACCGACAAGGGCATGAGCGACGAAGTCATCATCGACCGCATCCAGCGCAACCACGCCCGCTTCTACCTCACCGGCGCAGACGAAAACCAGCTCCGGGACGCAGGCGTCAGCGAAGAAGTAATCCGCACCATGCGCGACACCACCCGCTAAACACAACAACCCAACTCAAAAGAAAAGGCCCCGGAAAATTTCCGGGGCCTCTTCGTAGACTAATTGCAAAGCGGCGAAGGGCTACTTCTCTTCAACCACCTTGAAAAATCCGCCATTGTCTTTGGCGATCTTCTGAAGAACCGCTTTAGGATCCTCGGCGCCGGTCACAAAGTGGATCGTGTTAATCTTGATCTTGTGGTCCTTGTTGTGATCGGCGATCCACTTCACCACCACTTCGTTTTCATCGAACTCGCCGTCCGTCAACAGGTAGATCAGCTCAGGATGCTGTTTGAATGCCACTTCCAACGCCGGGATTGGATTTGTGGTCTTGGCTGCAGTGGCGCTTTCAACGAACTTCGCGCACCGGTCCTTGTTGAATGCATTGGCGGGAAGCAAGGCATCATTCGCCATGACATTGGCATCGGAGTCGCTGAAAAAGATGACGTTGAAGAACTGCCGGCCGCTCTTCAATTCGTTGACCGCTCTGACGATCTCTCCCCGCAGTTCATCAAATCGACCGATCATCGAGCCTGACGCATCGCACACATAGCAGATTTTGCTGGCGCCGCGTGGGCCGCGCAGTCCAAAAAGGCAGCCAGTGCCACTACCAGGGCCGAATCCTTTACCCAAGCCGGTACCGCCTCCGCCATCGCCTTCTGTTCCGTCGCCGGCCACGCCACCTGCAATTGCACGACGACCGTTGCTGATCAACGCTACCGAATCCGGAGTGGCCGAATCTCCTGGAAGAGAAACGGTGTGCAACGTCGGACCACCCGAGCCGCCCGCGTTTCTGTTCATCAATACGTCCGCCGGAAGCGTCGGCACATCAACGGCGCTGCCATCCGAGCCGCCAATAACTTTCGGGATGCCTACGCCGTCATCGATTGGATTGCCGGGGTCTGGAACATACTGTTGGATCTTCGTAGCCACCGTCAGGTGCGTCACCGCCTGATACGTCAAAATACCAATCGCGAGCAATCCAACATGGAACATCAATGAAGTCAGGAACGGCATCACTTCCAGAACAAAAGGCCGTTGCCAGAACGTTGGCCTTGTTTCCTGATCCTGATTGGAGGGCGTCGAGGGCTGCGAACTCATGGTGTTTTCTCCAGCAAAGTGTCCCGGATCGGCTCGCAACCCATTGGCCGCGGTGGAGGCCGTCCATTCTTTATCGTTCTTATTCCTCTCGCACGATCATTTCTCTTCAACCTGCGTAAACCGCCCGTGGTTTTGATTGGCAATCTTGGTCAGCACCTCGCGCGGGCTCGCGTCGCCCGTCAAAAACGCAATCGTGCTGATCGTGGTCCCGGCCGTGTTGTGATCGTGAATCCATTTCACAACCGCTTCATTGTCATCAAAGTCGCCATCGGTCAGAAGGAAGATCGTCTGCGGATGCTGCTTCAGCGCCAGTTCCATCGCCGGGATGGGATTCGTCTGCCGGTGCGCGGAAACACGCTGCACGAAGTCAAAGCACCGCGCCTTGTTTTCCGCGGTGGCCGGTAACAGGTCTCGCGACGACAGCGCAATCTGGCTCGATTCCTGGAAGAAAATCACATTGAAGAACTGGCCTTTTTCGAAGCGGTTCACTGTTTTGACAATTTCCCCGCGCAGTTCATCAAATCGCGACAGCATCGAACCCGACGCATCACAAACCAGGCAAACCGACCGCGAACGGGATTTCGGAGGCGTGAAGATGGTTTGCTCTCGCGGACCACATGGGATCAGTGGAACGGTGTTCGGATCACCGCCTGGCTTGCTCACCAACACCCGCACCAAAGGTGCAACATCGTTCGCATCTCCGGGAAGATCGTATCTTCCGGACGGCCGCGGGTTCGCCGTCGGCAAGTCGCCCGGGAGCGGCATCGGCGTCAGAGGCTGATTGGGTGGAAAAGGATCAATCGGCGGCGGTGTCGGAACGGTAAAGTCGCCGCCAGGACCGAAATCGTCCACATAAACAAACGGCTTGGGCGTGAACCGCACCACCTGAAACAAGAGCAGCACGACCGCAATAAACCCAACATGAATCATCAGCGACGTCACAAACGGCATGACATCCTGCACGAATGGCCGCTGCCAAAATGAAGGGGGGGAAGCGTCGTCCACCTGAACATCACCGCGTGGCGGGCTCGATCGCATGTTGTTCTCCCGGGGAAGGGTGAACGGAAGGCTTGGCCTGCGGACCCACGGTCGCTGGCCCTACAATCCAGAGCTTATCACGTTGAATATACATATGGAAGCACAAAGTTGGGGCTCGTCATTTTGGCTCAGCTATGGAAACGACCGAACGCAAAGTAGGGTGCGGCTTGCCGCACCTCTGCCCCGCATGTGGAAGGGGATCACCGCCCGCGTCAGGAAGCGCAAGGAAATGCGAAGCATTGTCGCGTACCCGCGACCGAAGCGCAGCGAAGTCCTGGAGCACTCCGGCCTCGCGCAGCGAGGCGACGCCCAAATCCAACATCAGCGCGGAAGATATGCGAGTAAGTGCGCGCAGATGCTCGAACAACCGCCTCGAAAACCAACCACACCTTGCCCGCCACCCCAACATCCTAACCCTCATGTCGAGCCCCGCCTAAACAGAACGAGTCGTGAGGCCTTTCCAACAGAAACCCTGAACACGAGGAAATGCGCACAAGCATTGTCGCGTACCCGCGACCGCAGCGCAGCGAAGTCCTGTAGCACTCCGGCTTCGCGCAGCGAGGCGACGCCCAAACCCAACCCGAGACGCCCAGGCAAAAGATTACGGCCCCCGAAAATGGCCGACGTGCCGCATCACACTCCCCAAATTCCCTCCCATTTGGCAGGCCAGGAAATCCCACCGCAGCGATAAGCCGCGTCCACCTCGTTTCGTAAAAACGCTTCGGCCGCTGCCAGCCACTCACGCCATATCGCGGCCTTCCCTGCAGAAGTAGGATAAGCGTCCGTGATCCGCGTGTTTTTCAGGCTGCTTGCGCTCTTGCTGGGGCTGTTGACGCTCCTGGTTGTTGCTGCGTGGCTCGATAGCCATTGGCATCGTCGCGTCATCGAGGTGAAAGATGATCGGAGCACAGACACGAGTGGTTATGACTGGGATTCAGTGATCACCTCCGACAGCGGCAGTCTTGCCGCGCCGCACTACAGCGACACACCGGGTGAAGCCGAGCCTGCTGACGTCTGGACTTTGCTTCACATCCCTCCGCGCGGCTGGAAACTGTCGTCTTCGCCCGCGCGCGGATATCCCGAGCTTGAGCTGCCCCCTTTTGCCAAAAGCCGCTAGATGTTTCACGGCTTCGGATACTCCAA
>JBBRHH010000280.1:0-7906 GCA_038222915.1 Tepidisphaerales bacterium | reverse complement strand
GAACGCTTCCATGCCCTTTGACGACACGATCGACGCGTTCAGAACAATTGATGCTCCGTCGGGCATCAGTGGAAGGGCCTTCTGCACGGTGAAGACAAGGCCCTTGACGTTGATGTCGAAGGTCTTGTCGAAGTGCGCTTCGGTGATTTCTCCGAGCCGTGCAAACTCGCCACCGCCTGCGTTGGCGAAGAGGACGTCGACGCGGCCTTTTTCTCTTTTCACCGTCTCATACAAGCGATCCAGGTCGGCGAGATTCGAGACGTCGCCCTGAACGCCGGTGATGTTTTTGCCGATCAGCTTTACGGCCGCGTCGAGCTCCTCCTTCCGCCGGCCGGTGATGAAGACGTATGCGCCTTCGTCGACGAACCGCTTCGCTGTGGCGAGTCCGATGCCGCTGTTGCCGCCGGTAACTACCGCAATTTTCCCTTCGAGCTTTTTCATGATGTTTCTCCGGGTGGGGTTCGATCGAATTGCTTACCGGAAGCCGCCGGCGATCAACAATGTCTCGCCGGTAATCCATGCCGAATCTGAGGAGGCAAGGAAGACGGCGGCGGGCGCGATGTCTTCGGGCTGGCCGATCCGGCCCAGTGGCGTCATCGCTTCGATCTGCGTGCGCATTTCGCTTTGTGGAATGCCCTGGGCATGCGTGCCTTCGGTTTCCACCATGCCGGGCTGGATGGAATTGACGCGGATCTTGCGCGGCCCGAGTTCTTTGGCGAGCGATTTGGTCACGGCATCCACCGCGGCCTTGGTGGCGCTGTAGACCGCTGAATTGGGGGGCGTGAAGGTGCTGACGACGGAACTGATGTTGATGATGCTGCCACCGGCGGGGCCAAAATGTTTGGCAGCTTCCTGCGAGGCGAGTAAAAGGCCCAGCACGTTGAGATCGAACTGCTTGTGGAAATGTTCTTCGGTCACGCCTTCGATGGCGGAGAACTCGTAGATCCCCGCGTTGTTGACGAGGATATCGAGGTGGTCATACGTCTTTTTCGTTTCAGCGAAGAGCTTCACGATCTCGGATTTTTTGGAGACGTTTGCGCCAACGGCGATCGCTTTTCCGCCTTTGGCGACGATCTCGGCGACGACGCGATCTGCGCCCTCCCGGCTGGTCGAGTAGTTCACAACCACTGAAGCACCCTCGGCCGCGAGGTGCTTGGCGATCGATGCACCAATGCCCTTCGAAGCTCCGGTTACAATCGCTACTTTGTTTTGCAGTTTGCCCATGACAATCACTCCTTCAAAAAAATTTGAACAGCTCAACAAACATTGCGAGCCATTTATTTGTTAATGTATTAGTAACAATTCACGTTAAAAAACCTATTCGCTCTTGATGTCTTGCAGGACCTCCGACAGGGTCACCCGCTTTAAGGTCGCCTCCAGCGACTTCTGCGTTTTACCCAAGACACCTTCCAGGGCCTCCTTAATGCGGCAACTCACCTGGCAGTGCTTTTCGGGTTCGTAACCATGGATCGCGAACGCCTTGGGCGCATCCACCGCGCGGTAGATGTCCAGCAAGGTTATCTCACTAGGCGTACGACCAAGCCAACACGCGCCCGCCTGTCCTGTCGCGGTTCGGACGAGGCCGGCTTTTGACAGCTTTGCCAACACCCGGCGCACAAAGCTTGGGCTGGTGTTTACACTTTGCGCCAACTGCGCCGAGGTGGTGTCCTGCTCACAGCGGCATCCGAGGCCGGCCATGATGTGCACCGCGATCGAAAATTGGGTATTAACTGCCACGACTGTTACTTTATTAGTAACAGATTGGAAAGGCAAGAGAAATCTGCAATATTTTTTGATCTGGAGCGGGCTGAACGGGTGTGATTTAGGCCGACCGCAATGATTCCTGCATCTCCAGCAGCTTTTTGGCCTGCTGTTGATGGTCGCGCATCAGCGAGCGGAATTGGTCTGGCGTGATCTGCAGGAATGCGTCGGCTAACACCGGGTCGAACTGTGTGCACGAGCAGCGGCGGATTTCGTTCAGCGCCACTTCCAGCGGCAACGCCTTGCGGTAGGTGCGGTTGGAGGTCATTGCGTCCAGGCAATCGGCGAGGCAGATGATCCGGCCCATGAGTGGGATGGTGTCGCCGGCGAGATTTCCTGGATAGCCCCGGCCATCGAATCGCTCGTGGTGGTGCATGACGCCGGGGATGATGTCTTCGAGTTGTTTCACATCGGCGAGGATGCGGGCGCCAATCTGCGGATGCTTTTTCATCTGCTCGAACTCTTCGGGCGTGAGGCGGCCTGTCTTTTGCAGGACGCTTTCGGGGACGCCGATCTTGCCGACGTCGTGGAGCAGCCCGGCCATGTAAATGCGCTGGATCTGGTGGTCGGAGAGTTTGATCTGGGTGGCGAGGTGGCGGCTTAGCAAGGCGACGCGCTCGGAATGGCCACAGGTGTAGGCGTCCTTGGCGTCGACGGCGCTGGTCAGGCTGTGCATGAGGCCCATCATCAGCTCGTGCACGTCGCGGAAGAGCATCGCGTTGTCGAGATACATGGCCGACTCGTTCGCGATGGACGTGAGTAGTTTGCCGTCGACCGAATCGAACTCGCCGGTGGATTTGTCGAGGCCGAAGATGCAGCCGAGGAGGCGGTCGTGGCGTTGAAGTGGGACCGCGATGAGCTGTGTGGCGAATTCGCCCAGCCAGCGATAGGTGTTGTTCTGCGAGAGATTGTTGATGAGCAGCGGTGTTGTGCGACCCTGCAGGCTGTTGAGCAACTGACCGGCGAGGCGATGGACGCTGCCGGGCGGGAGGCTTAACTGCCCATAGAGCACGGGTTCTTCGCGATATTTGTCGGCGCTGAGGGCCACACCCATGCCGCGCACGTTGAGCACCTGGAGCACATCAAGGCAGGCCTGCCGGAAGAACTCCGAGGCCCGGCGATTGACTCGCATGCCGCCGCTGATCTGATCGATCAGGGCGAGTTCTTCGTAAGCGTTGGAGAGCTGCGTCGACAGGGAATTCAGTTCGCCGTCCATCGAGGCGAGGCGGACTTTGTCCTTTGCCATCGCGGTCAGGAGGCTGAGGCTTTGCAGGATGCGTTCCTGGCTGTGCGGTGCGAGGACGGTGGCCTGCTCGCCGAGCCAGATGGAGTCCAGGCCAATTCGGCTGCAGACGCGGAGGACGTCTTCGCAGAGGCTGAAATTTTCGTCGCGCGCGGCCAGGAGCCAGACGCCGGTCATTTGCCGGCGTTCCATGAACGGCGCGGCGGCGAGAATTACGCCGGGGATAAACTGCCATGTTTGAACCGGCGACCGGGCGTCCACCGTTCGAACGCGTTCGCGCAGCTCATCAGCGGCGAGTTCGGGATGGCGGAGTAGCGGGATGACATACCGTTCGAAAAAGACACCCGCGGCCGGATCGTGCCAGGAGATCGTTCCGCCGGGATGGAGCATCAGCAGACATGTTCCACCCGCCCGCATCTGAAGCGCCAGCGCATCCAGTACGCCGGTCTGGACCGGTGGGGCCAGCGGGATGGTCAGGGTCGGATTGGCAATTGCAGCTGACATTGTTTCTTACGCGGCCGGCTGTAGCACCTCGTTGACGGTGACCAGCAATTGACGCGGGCTGAACGGCTTGCTGAGCATCATGAGAATTCCGCTTCGCTCGGTGTCGCCTTTTTCCAGGTTGTATCCGCGGGCGGTCAAGAGGATGGCGGGGATTTTGGCGGTTGCCTCATCCTGGCGGAGTTTCTGGCAGAGCTCGAGGCCGGACAGAAGCGGCATGTGATAGTCGGTGATTAACAGATCGGGATGTTCCTGCTGGGCAATTTCCAGGGCTTCCTGCCCGTCGTGCGCCGTCAGGACGCGATAACCGGCATTGGTCAATTTCATGGATACGACGTGGAGAATGTGAGATTCGTCGTCGGCCACCAGAATTGTTTTTTCACTCATGATGCACTCCACGCCATCTAAATTTCTTGCACGCGGCTTAGCAGCTAGTCGACCAGGTCGAGTTCAAAGCCAAACGTGGTTCCCTTGCCGACCGTGCTTTCCAGGAAGATCCGTCCATGGTGCACGGTTTCCACGATGTGCTTGACAAGCGACAACCCGAGGCCGGTTCCCTTGGCCATGTGATTGTTCGCCTCAGACCTGTAGAACTTATCGAACACGAACGGCAAGTCCTTTGGCGGAATGCCGACGCCCGTGTCTGTGATTCGTGTAATCGCCTTTTTATTGGCCTCGTCGATGACCGTCAGCACGGTAATCTTGCCATTCTGCGGCGTGTACTTCACTGCGTTGGACAAGAGGTTCAGGACCGCCTGATACATCATGTCCTTGTCGATGAGCGTCTGATAGAACGCCGGCGTCAGGCTCTCTTCGACGGTGATGCCCTTTTGTCCGGCCTGCGGGGAAATGACTTCGACCGCTTCCTTCACCAGCACCATGAGACTTTGCGGCCGCTTGGTGACCTTCACCAGGCCCGACTCGATACGCGAGATGTTGAGGATGTTGTCGATCAGGCGCTCGAGGCGGGTCGCCTCGCTGTGGACGACGTCGTAGAACTCGTGCTGGGTTTTTTCGTCGGCGGCCTCGCCGTCGATCAGCATCTCGGTGTACGCCTTGATGCTGGCGAGCGGCGTGCGGAGCTCGTGGCTGACGCTCGACACGAAATCGTTTTTCATCTGGGCAAGCTCGCGCTCGCGGGTCATGTCGTGCAGAACCGCGACGACACCCGCAGGATTGCCGATGCGGTCGGCCACGCAGGAGAGGGTGACTTTAAAGGTTCGGCCGCCGACGGGGGTTTCGACATGATGTTCGACGATGCGCCGGCCGCTACGGCTGTTGCGCTGCCGCATTTCCTTGATGAGTGTGATCATCTCCTGATCGCGGAGGATGCGGTCGATGGGGGCACGGCCGACGTTGAGGTCGAAATCGAATGTACGGGCGGCCGAGTCATTGGCCAGGACCAATTCGTCATACGGATCGGTCACCAGCACAGCGTCGGAGATGCTGTAGATGATCGCCTGGGCGTGCTGCCGCTCGGCGGTGGCGACCTTGAGTTGGATTTCGAGTTCCTTGAGCTTCAGTGCGGCGGAGTTGACGGATTGCTCGGCGAGATCGAGCACACCGTTCATGGCCGCAACCATGGCGTAGGTATCGCCGTGGGGCGAATCAATATGGTTGATGTTGCCCATCGACCGCATGTTTCGCAGTTGGCGCGAAAGGTTTCGGCAGCCGCGGCGGAGCTCGGTGCTGGCGATCAGGCCGACAACGCCCGAACAGAAAAACAGCATCATCGCCAGCGGATGGGCATGATTCGGATTGTCCAGGATATGAAAAAGGCGGTGGGAATCCCGGAGCAGAAAGCCAATGCCAACTGAGAGCAGGATGCAAATCAGAATGAAGGTACAGGTCGATCGACGCACGTGGCAGCGCTCCCCATAGAGGGACCGGGTATTCTCTAATGAGTCTTTCGGCGGGAAATGAACCGGGCTTTTGAACGGTTATCCGGCAAAAACCGGATAAGTAGACTCAAGGCTCGATTTGAACTTGCGACATCAGCCGCGACGCCATGTCGTCGGCCGGACTGACTTTGAGCGCTTTGGCGTACCAGGCGATGGCCTGGGCGGAGTCGCCGAGCTTTTCGAAGACGTAGCCCACCATGCAAAGGCTGACGGTGTCGTTGTGGTCGAGGGTACTGGCTTCGCGGAAGGCGGTCATCGCATCCTGCAGCTTGCCCTGGCGCAGGCGCAGATAGCCCAGCATCAGCCGCGCCTCGAACGAGCCGGGTTCAAGCGATGTGGCCTTGCGCAAGGACAGTTCTGCCCGCGGGAGATCCTTCAATTCCATTGCGGCTTTGGCGAGATCGAGCCAGACGATTGGCGAGCTGGCGTCGAGTTGGGCCGCCGATTCGAAGCTGTCGCGCGCATCGCGCGGCCGGTGGAGCTGCAACTGGCATTGGCCGAGTGCGATAAAGAGGTCGGCGCGTTTGATGAAGCGTTCCTCCTGAGTCATCCGGGTGAGAAGTTGCACCGCATCGGTGTATTGTCCGGCGTAGTACATCGCCAGCGCGAGGTGCTCGCGAATCGTCTGATCGTCGGGCGTGAGAATGCTCGCCTGCCGCAGGACATCGGCGGCCGGACCGAACTTGCCCTGGCGGATCAGTAATTGGCCGACCGCATCGCGAATCACGGCACTATTTTCGTAGTAGTCGAGCCGGGCCTGCAGGAGCGTGAGCGCCTCCCGGGGCTGGTCCATCGCGACGAGCATCTCGGCCTTTGCCATCAGGTATGGCAATTCAGCCGGCTGCAGGTCGAGCGCAAGCGAATAGCATTCGAACGCCGATTGCGGCTTTTGCCACCGCTGATAGATGACGCCACTGAGATAGCAGGCCTCGGCGTTCTTCGCGTCCAGATCGCGGCAGAGCTTCAGCTCGCGCTCCGCGGCCTCCAACTGACCTTGTTCGATGGACAGTTTGGCGGACAACAAATGCAGGTACAGGCTCTGTTGATCAAGCTTCAGGCCGTCCTCAAGTGACTTGCGGCAGACATCGTAATTGCCCGCCGTGTACTGCTGCTTCGCGAGGCCGTAGAGGACATTGGCCCGCGCTTCATTCCACTCTTTGCGAGACTTTTCGCCCTGAGAGAGGTCGGACTTGCTGGACGAAGCGCAGCCCGCGACAGCCAACCCGATGAGCATGGAGATGATGGTGCGTTTGAACATGGTGATACCTAGTGGCGTTGAGGTGATCAAACTGTTTGGGGATGACCGTTACTTCCTGGCGCCGGGAATTTCGTCCAGCGGCAATTCGGTGATGTTGGAATCACCCTTGTCCGGAACAGCGGGTTTGGTCGTGGCCTTGGCCGAAGTGTCTTTTGACCGGATTGTTTCTACGACAAACCCTGAATCGTTGGATTCCGGCCCGTCGTAGACGGTGTCCACGTTGCCATAGACGAACGGCGCCTTCTGCGTCGTGGGCGCCTTGGCCACGGGCTGCGCGGTGGGCACCTCTACAACAACCGGTTGCGTAGTTGGAACTTCAACAACGGGCTGAGTGGAAGGGCGGGTGGTTGCTGTAGCGACGGGCTGGGTCGCGGCCGGCTTCACGGCAACGGGTTGCGTGGTCGCCGCGGAGGGCGCATCCAGATCAGCCGACGGCGTGGTCGCGGCCTTCTGATCGGCCATTATCTGCCGGCGGACAAAATCGCGGATGCTTGAGTTGTCCACGCTGCTGATCTGCCTGCCGCTCAGCTTCGCCTTCATGTCGATGGCTTCGAGGAACGTTGGATTGAGGTTGGTTGCGCAATCCAGTTCCCAGAGCGCCTTCTGGCGGTCGGCGTTCGGCTTGTTCATTTCGTCGAGCGCCCGCTGATAGGCGCTTTCGGCGAGGCGCTCACGGCCCAGCCACATCATGCCCTGCCGCACGCCGACGCGCAGCTTTTCCGAATCCTTCAATGCCTCTTCAGACGCCTGGGCATAAGCCTTCTCATCCTTCACGATGCGCGGCGTCAACAGGATGATGATTTCTTCGCGATTGGTCTGATCGTGCTGGCGGCGGAACAACGGCCCGACACCTGGGACGTCGCCGAGGAACGGAACCTGGCCGCGGTCGACTTCGTTGGTTTCGCGGAAGAGGCCGCCGATCACGATGGTGTGGCCGTCCTTGACCATGACGTTGCTGGTTACTTCGGTGGTTGTCTTGACCGGGAGATTGTTGACGAGGCCGCCGTCGGAATCTTCGGGATGCACTTCCATGCGGATGTAACCGTCATCGCCGATGAATGGGCGGAAGATCAAGCGGGTGCCGGTTTCAAGGAACTCAACGCTCTGCACGGCCGTCGAGTCGGTGACGATTGTGGTGAGATAGCCGGTCTTTTTGCCGACGATCACGTCACCCTTCGGTTTGTTCAACGCCAGGATCTTCGGGTTGGCGAGCACGTGCGTGTGGCCGGTGGTTTCGAGTGC
>JBBRHH010000279.1:0-7912 GCA_038222915.1 Tepidisphaerales bacterium | reverse complement strand
GAGAAGACGCAGGTTCAAACGCTGATGGGGCTCTTTTATCGGGAGAATCGGGACTACGTGCAGGCGATCAAGTATTTCCGCGAGGCGCTCAAGAAATCGCCGGACGACTATTTTATCCACTATCAACTGGCTCATTTGCTGGCAAAGCAGGACGGCGAAGAGGCAGTTCACGAGGCATCGGAACATTACGCCAAGGCCGCCGAGCACATCGGACTCAGTGACCTTGAGCTGAAGACCCGCCTGCTGGAAGAATGGGGCGACCTGATCATCGATCGCGCGGGCGAGACCCCTGAATTACGCAAACAGGCGCGCGATGCCGCCGCGCAGATCTGGGACCGGCTGATCGCCGACGAACGGCGCTTTGATAAGATCACCTACGAGCGGCTGGCGCACATTTATCAGCGACAAGAAATGTGGGATAAGGCGAACGGTACGTGGCGGCTGTGTCTGACGAATGTCGTTGGTGACGACTATGCCGGGCGGGTCAGGATTCTCGATGAGATCGGGACAAACGCAGAGCATCTTGACGATCTTCCCGCGGCGTGCGCGGCATATTCGGAGGCACTTGGTCTTGTCGACGAAATGCACTGGCTTCACAAGCAGTTGATCGTCAAACTGGTGAAGGCGCACAAGAAACTGGGGGACGAAAAGGCTTATATTGCCGAGTTAACCAAGACCGCCGACAGTCGGCGGCAGAGCACGGCGCCCCTGCGCGACCTGGCACTCGGGTTCGAGAGCCTTGGGGATGAGTCGGCGGCGCTTCAAGCACTTGAGCGGGCACAGCAACTGGCCCCACGCGACGTGACAATCATCTCAGACTTGTTGCTTCACTACGCCAAGGCTGGCGACGCCAACGCGCTGACTCACAAGGCCGATCTTTATCAAAAGCTGGTAGAGATCATGCCCGACAATTTCGAAGCCTATACGGGTTTGGCCGACACTTATTGGGAAATGGGCGATACCGCCAGGGTTCAAAAGGCGTTAACGCTGCTTCAAAACACTGCAAGCACTTTGCCGGAGAAATACCTGGTGATGGCCGGCGCATTCAAGAAATATGGAATGAAATCCAACGCGCGCGACGCGTACGAGCGCGCGCATGCGGCGGGAATCACCGGGTCTGATGCGGCGCTTGAGTTCTGCGACTTTTGCCTAGGTTGGGCCGAGGCTGAAAGGGACCGCGATGGCGAAATCTATCAGCGGGCGGTGGAACTGCGCAGCGGTCTCATGGCGAAAGGGTCGCTCGATGAGAGCGGCTACCTGAGGCTGAGTCGGGTTTTTCAGAATCACAATCGGCCGGACGAAGCGCGCGACATCATTGGTTATGCCGCGACGAATGTGTTCCCCAAGAGCTTCGTCTGCCGTAGTGCACTGGCGGACCTGCACTATTCGCGCAAGGAATTTCACAAGTCAATCCAACACTATGTCGCGGCGCTGGAACTTGCCCCAAGCTACTATTTCAAGCGGCTCGTAAATGATCGCATCATCACGCTGTGCTGGAATTATGGCCGCCACAGCAAGGATTTCATGAGCGAGCCGACCGACGAGGAGAAGAACAAGAAGCTGCTGGGCGGGGCCAAAGGCGAAGGGCTCGCGCCGTGGATCTATTATTTGCAGGCACTGGTCAGCAGCGATCCGCGAAACGCCGACAACATGATGCTGCTGGCCCAGATCAACGAAACCACACGGGTCGATGCGAAGGTGGGAGATGACCCTGTCAGGACCGACGTGGCGCGGGCCAAATCGCTCTACAAATCAGTCGTCGACATGGACCTGAAGAATCTTGAGGCCCATTCCGCATTGGCCAGAACGCTGGTTGCGACTGACGAATTTGAGGGAGCCATTCAAGAGAACTGGATTCTCCAGGAATTAAGCCCGGCGGGAAAATGGCAATACATCATGAACGTTGGCGACCTGTGGGCGCTCTCGGGGACTCAGGACAAGGCGCTATCGAACTGGAACACAGTGAGCGAACAGGCCACCACCGAACCCAATCTTGTGTATCAGTTGGGCTGTCGAATGTTTCAACTGGGCCGGATCGATGACGCGATCGCCTGGGTGCGCAAAGCCGCAACCGCCAATAAGAAGGAATTTCGATTTCATACGACGCTCGCAAATCTGCTCGATCGCTCCGCTGCGAACGGGAATACCGTCCGGGCGAGCGAAGAGGCTATCAGCGAATTCAAGACGGCCGTGGAATTGGCCGGAACAAGCCCTGCGTTGGCCGAGTACGTTCAATCCGTTTTGCGCCGACTGCTTGACGTGGAAGTTCGACTGGCCCGTCATCGGTTCTCCGCTCGCGAATTCGACTTGTGTCAGCAGGCCTGCACGGATGCACTCATGGCGCTGGAGAAATTGCAGGAAGGGGGTGAGGCGGCCGATGTTGTCTCGGACATCAAAGTGTTGCGGGCCAGAGCAATGCTCGCCTTGGGACATGGCAAGGATGGGGAAGCGACGCTTCGCGAAACACTCACGGCACATCGTGGCGCGCTCTACTGGTACGATGAGCGTTTGAGGATCACCGGCACGCAGATGCTGGCGCTGCACGAATCCGGAAAGCTGCTCCAGCCGAATTCCGCGAGCTCCGGCAAACAGGTTGCTGGCATCAAGCTCACGTCCTGCGGCATGCTACCCCTGCCGGTCAGAATAGAGTCGTTGCAGAATAGTCCGAACGGACCGATCTCTCTCGAATCCGGCGGCCAGTTCTTCCAGATATCGACGGATCCCGCGGTGGCACACACCTTCCAGGTGCAAGGGGCTGGTGCACCGGTGACCTGGCTCGGCAGTGACACGGCCGCCATTGTTGATGGCTCGTCATTTCGTGTGATCGACCTGGCGCGGCACGAAGTCGCATGGAAGAAGCAGATCTCACCGACCGCGCTTTTTGCGAACGCGTCGTTCGTCGCGTGCTTCTATTCCAGGGAAAACAAACAGGCGAATTCTCCCGAGAAGCCGGCGGGTATCCCGGCGAAGTTCCTGCAGTTGATGGACAGGAGAAACGGAACTTCTCTTTGGGAATGCGAAAGCAGCGCTGGTGATCTTGTGTTTAATGAAAAGGCGTTGATTGTCAGAAGCGCGGAAGAACTACTGGCGCTCAGCACTGATGCGGGGAAACCAATCTGGAAGACCCATCTTGCCCGCGGTGCACTCTGGAGGCGGCCGATTGTGGCGGGTGGTGTGGTCTTGCTCATCGACGACATGACCAATGAGATTTCCGCCTTTGACCTCAAGAGCGGCGAGCTGAAATTCCGGCGCACCTTGAGTGCCGCAGTGCTTTGCGATCCAGTTGTCGCCAGCGATAACAGGGTCATCGTCCAATTTCTACGCAAAGGCGTCGTGACGCTTGAATGCGTTGACACAGCGACGGGGATTCTGGTTTGGGAGAGCTTGTTGCGAGCACCGGATGGTCCGACTACGGCGCCCGCGGCTGGCCTTAACGGAATCTCGTTAGCGCCGCTTGTGTGGAATGGCTGGCTGCTCCACTTCGATATGCCCAATCGTCGTGTATGGCAGGTCCGCCTCGACACTGGCGACACTACGCACCCAGCGGCCATTCCGGCTGAATGCGATCGGCGTGTGCTCGACGGCGTGGCGGGCTGGGGCGTAACGGGCGACACGCTTTATATCGCGGCCCGCGGTGGGCGTATGGTCTTCATCAAGCTTGCAAAATAATCTTCGACGGACAGCTACGAGGAATGAGTCATGACATCGAAAAGTGCAGTGCAAGATTCAACCGAAACGACGGCCATTGCCGCTGAAATCAAGGCGTTCAACTCCGACTTCCTGCGCGTGATGAAAGAAGTCGGCAAGATGATCGTGGGAATGCATGACGTCGTGGAACAAGTCGTTGTCGCGATGATCTCCGGAGGCAACGTGCTGCTGGAAGGTGTGCCGGGGCTGGGAAAGACGCAACTTGTCAAAGTTCTCAGCCAGGCACTCCACATCGATTTCCGGCGCGTGCAGTTCACGCCTGATCTCATGCCGGCGGATATTCTCGGTACCAACATGGTGTCAGAGGACGCGACAGGACGCAGGTCGCTCCAGTTTCAGCGCGGGCCTGTGTTCACACACTTGTTGCTCGCGGACGAAATCAACCGCGCCACGCCGCGCACGCAGTCGGCGCTCCTGGAAGCCATGGAGGAGCATAGCGTCACGGTTGGCGGCATTACCTATATCCTGGATGAACCATTTTTCGTTTTAGCGACGCAGAACCCTGTCGAGCAAGCTGGAACCTATCCGCTGCCGGCCGCGCAGCTGGACAAATTCATGTTCAAGCTGATCGTCGACTACCCTACGTTTGAGGAGCTGGATGAAGTGATTGAGCGGACGACGACAGCCGCGCCGCCGGAAATCGAGCGGGTCACGAGCCGCGACGAAATCCTTCGGATGAGGCAACTCGTCCGTCAGGTGCCTGTTGCGGGACATGTCGAGAGCTACGCCGCCCGGCTGGTCATGGCGACGGACCCTGCGTCGCAGTACGCCACCGAAAAAGTGCGCAAATATATTCGACACGGTTCAAGTCCGCGCGGCGTCCTGGCACTCCTGTTGGGTGGGAAAATCCGGGCACTTTTGGATGGCCGCTACAGCCTGGGTTGCGGCGATATCCAGAATATCGCGCCGGCGGCGTTGCGGCACAGACTGGCGATTAATTTCGATGGCGAGTCGGATGGGATTACTTCCGACGACGTGATCGTCGATTTGCTCAAGCAGGTTCCGGAGTTTGAAGAGGAGCCAATCGCAGTCTGATTGCGGTTGTGGAGTGCATTCTGACGCGATCATTTGAATCGCGACCATTGTTGAGGAGTATGCGATGAGCCGTCTGCCAGAAGCTGAGGTCAAAGATTTCCAGCGCGCGTTTTCGGATCTGGAAGCCGAAATGGGCAAAGTCGTGGTGGGTTGTCGCGGGATCATCCGCGATATGCTGGTCTGTTTCTTCGCCGGCGGCAATTTGTTGATCGAGAGCAGCCCTGGCCTGGGGAAGACGCTTCTGGTCAAAACGCTGAGCCGGGTGATCGACCTGAAGTTCTCGCGTGTGCAGTTTACCCCGGACCTGATGCCGGCGGATATTCTGGGCACCAACATCGTGGCTGAGGGTTCGGATGGTAAACGCTACTTTGAATTTCAAAAGGGGCCGATTTTTACCCAGCTTTTGCTTGCGGATGAGATCAACCGGGCGACACCCAAGACGCAGTCAGCGCTTCTCGAGGCGATGCAGGAACGCCGCGTGACGATCGCTGGAAAGACCCACGACCTCGAACAGCCGTACTTCGTCGTCGCGACTCAAAACCCGCAGGACACGGACGGCACTTACTCCATGCCCGAAGCGCAGCTCGATCGATTCTTTTTCAAACTTCATCTGGAGAAGCCGGACATCGGCGCAATGCGGGCCATCAGCCAGCAGTCGTCTTCAGCGAATGACACGGAACTACGCCGGATCATCAACGGCGCGCAGGCGGAAGCATTCAAACGACTGGTGCTGTCCGTTGAAGCGCCGCGTACGCTTCGTCAATTCGCGATCAAACTCATCCTGATCACGCAGCCGGGGTCTGCGATGTCGCTCGCGTCGGCGAAAAAATATCTCCGGTACGGTTCCAGCCCACGCGGAGTACAGGCATTGATTCTCGGCGCAAAAGTATTGGCACTCATCGACGGGCGCGATACCGCCGAATCCAGGGATGTAATCGGCGTTGCGCGCCAGGTGCTTGGCCACAGGTTGATGCTGAATTTTGAAGGCGAGGCGGAGAACGTCACACCGTTCTCGATTCTGGACGAGGCGTTCAAAGCAAAAGAGCTGGCGACTGTCGCTTGAAACTGAGGAGCTATGAATCTGAACCCTCTTAAAGCAGGACTGTTCGCGATCGCGTTGGCTCTCCTTGCCAGTGCGGGACGAGCGCCGGCGGCCGAAGAATTTGCGTTTCGCACCAAGTACCTGCGCGATGTCGATCTTGCCAATCGCACAATCGTCGCGACCAAATGCGACCACGCCCCGAAGCTCGACGGAACGCTCAACGATCCTCTCTGGAAACAGGCGGGAAAGACGTCTTCGGCGTTTACGAACTTTCCGTCCACCGAACCGTGTGGCCGACAGAGCGTTGTTTACTGTCTTTACGACGACACGGCCCTGTATATCGCGTTTGATTGCGAAGAGGCTGAACTCGACCAGCAACAGATCGATGGCAAGGAGACGTTGGCCGCGGATCACGTCGGCGTCTACCTGGAAATCGGCGACACCCGCGGGCGTGGCGCGCGATGCCATGTCATGGGAAATCGAGCCGGTGTTGTGACCGGCGGCGCCTGGCGCGAACAACCCAAAATCACATTTGAATGCAAAGCGGGTCCAAACCGCTGGTTCGCCCAACTAGCCATTCCGTTCAAGTATGTGGCGGGCATCACCGGCACGCCGCTTCGCGGAGAAGTTTGGGGGGTCAAATTCACACGCTACGGAAAGAACTCTGAGACTGGTGCGCTTCGGATGCGATCGTGCTGGCCGCACATCCCCACGATCTCCGAAGATGTGGTGACCTACAATGCGAACCTCTGTTTTGCCGCGGAGAACATGCTACAGAACGCGGCGGTTTCGGGCAGGCAGGAAGTGGCGGTTCGCCCGGGCATGCACTACGCGCTTAACTGGACCGGCGAGACGCCCAGGGGTGGCGTCACGATTCTGGCGGAAGACAAGCCGCTCGCGGCACAAGATCTGGACAAAGCCAACCGGCTCGATTTCACGGTACCCAAAAGTATTGCCAGCGTCTTGGTGGATTTGAAATTCGAAGGCGCAACGCCGCCGGCATTTCATCTGAAGCCGATTCTGGATGACGTTCCCGCCAATTGGATCTGTCTGACGAACAACGATTGGATGCCGGAGCGCAACCTGAAGAATCGGAACAAGGCTGCGCCGGAAGGAGCTTATACCTATCTCAAGGCCCCAATGCATGATTTTGGACCGAGTCCATATCGGTCGCTGGGCGCTCCCGATCCGGATGCGAAAGAAATGCCCGAAGCCTGGAATTACATTGGCCGGCCTATACGCAAGCCGCTCGCCAGCCCTCCGCCGCGGCCCGACATTGGTCCGGAGGAGTTTGAAAACTTTCCATTTCAAGTGATCTATGGCGATCACGTCGTGCCCGAGTTTTGTGGACTTCCCTCCGGCAGCTTTGACGTTGGCGGCATGCAGGGGTGGTTGCCCTTTTCGAAAGGCAGCCTCACCGGCGACGACTCGTGGGCGGGCTGGCCGGTCAATCGCTGGGCCTCAGGAGATCCGCACGACATCGTGATCGATTTCAAGGACAAATATTACATCCGGCGCGTAGACATTCAGCAGATCAACACCGGCGTGCGCAATCTGGAGATTCTCGTGCGGGGCAGTGGTGATCCAAAGGACAGTTTCGCGCCGGTTTACCGCTTTAATGGGCCGGGGACTGAACGCGACTTGGCATCGATGCTCCCAGTATATTTCAGCCAGACCGGAATAGACTCGGTCGCACAGCAGTTGCGATTGGCCCTCGGGACCTTCGGAAAATGGGGAAATGGTGCGGCCGTCAGTTCGCCCAATCTTGGCCGCCCAAACTGCATGGTCGGCCTTTTTGGTGTCGCGGAAATATGGGTGTGGGCCGAGCCGAAAGGCGATCATCCGGATGACGAAATCAAGGTATTTAAGGCGCTCGTCCCTGATGTGAAGCCGCCGATCAAGTTTGAACAGTTGACGAAACTGCCCGATCCGGTGATCTGGCCTCGACCCAGGGAACTGGCGAAGAGAGACGGACGTTTTGCAATCGGACCTAACACGCCAATTGCCTGCGCACCGGGCGGTCAATTGGCTGGAGTGGCGCGCCTGCTGCAGGCGGACATCAAAAGACAATTTTCTGAAGACCTGCCTGTCAAATTGGAGTCGGATGTTGCTCCCAATGAAAATGCG
>JBBRHH010000278.1:0-7939 GCA_038222915.1 Tepidisphaerales bacterium | reverse complement strand
GCAGATCGTCCGTCGTCAATTCAAGACCGTAGGTCTGCACTACACGCCAAAACAAAGATCAAACCCAATTGGCGACTTGGCAACGCGGAAAAACAGCCGAAGATTTCTAGAAATTGAATGAACGTGCGAAGGTCGGGCTAGAACGAGGACTTCCTCGGTATAGTTTTGGAAATCGATGAACGCGTATTCGAACACTGCATAGTCGCGGCCTTGCCTGCCGATCGATGCATACACAAGCCAGGGGTGCTCCATGTCCGGATCTGTTTGCAGTCGATGGATGGCGCTCGCCAACGCGTTGTCGAGGTACGTCATCATTTCTTTCGATTCAGAGATCAACAATGAGCGAAATAGATCGGTCGAGAAGCTGAGGGACGCGGAAGTACTGTCTCGCAAATTTTGCCTGGCCTCCGCGATGGCGCGGGCCTCTCGCGCCGTCTGAAAATGCGAAAAAGAGAGTATTGCAGCGGTCAAAACCGCGAATTGGAACGAGGCGGAGACCACGAAACCAAGAAGTGTTTGAGGTGGACATTGGCGCGGATGCCTGGACGAACTGTCAGCGATGGTCCCACACTCCGGGCACTGGTCGGGGGTGGCACGCATGTCATAGGCGCAGTTGCCGCAGAGTCCGCGGGTCATTCTGGATTGGATCACCGCACGCCGGCGCAGCAGCGTGATCCAGCGGATTGGCCATATTGCAAGAACAGGAAGTAGCATCCAATTGGGGACGATGCACTGCCAAATTCGGGTTGCGGGTTCACATTGTTCATAGAAAGTTGACGTGGAGGACCAGTCCAAGCCCAATTTGCTCCAGTGCCGATCCGCTTTTTCAATGATCAAGACTCCGATCGCCGGATCGCCCGCCGGCTCTTGCGTATGGCGCAGCGGTGTGGTGATCCATTCCATCCTCGATCGAAGCGATGGCGAATCAATCCGGATGCGGCGTGTGACGCTGATGGAGCCTCTCCTGGATTCAAGGAGTGTCCTGCTGGTTGGATCTTGAATCAAGAAGCGGTCCGTCAGGGTATGGCTGCGTGCCCAGAGGCCGGCGATGGTGAGGAATAGGAGGAGGGAGAGGAGAGTCAGGGTGTTGAAGAGGTGTTGGGGGATACGCCGCACTCGGGGATTGTAGCGTGCATGCGGACAACGCGGTGGGCGGTTGTGCGATCGGTTCGGGAATCCGGGGAATGTGACGAATTTGAAGATAGCAAATTCTTGCCCGCCAAGGACGCAAAGAGCGCCAAGAATACGAATTATTCGATTTTTGACTGGCGTTTTTTAATTCGTGGCATCGGGCATTGATATTGGGCCGTTGGGTAATAGGGTTGGATCAACGAAGATGGGGATGGAGGTGGAGTCGGGGATGTTTGGGCCGATGAGTTTCAGGCGTAAGGGGTGGGAGAGGGCGGAGGGTGGGAGGGTGATCACTTCCCGGCTCATATCGCCAGTCCAGCGCGCGTTGCTTTCACCGATTTCGATGGTGCCAAATCCGTGCGACTTATTCTCTCGCGTGCGCGGATGGCTGGGGAGGCTGTAGAACTCGCCGAGTACCTGATCACCATCCAGGATGACCAGCTTTTCGGTCTGTTCGGAGTAATCGACAAAGGCGTACTCGAAATAAACGAGGCCGAGTTGTCCGCGGCTGATGGCGGCGGAGATGGGTAACGGCCGATTGGATTCGGGATGCGGCTGGGGGAGATGGGTCGAGGCGATCAGTGAAGTATTGAGATATGTTTTCAGCTCCGGAGACTCCTTGAGCAAGTGACTGCGGAAAAACTTGAGCGTCCATTGGAGCTCGTCAGAAGTCCGGTTTCGTAATAGCTGGCGGGATTCGAGGCGCGCGTCGGCCTCGCGTGACGCCTGAAAACGCTGAAAACCGAAGTACGCAAGTGAAAGAGAAGCGGTGACGAGGCCGCCGAGCAAGGCGACCTTGATGAGCGTTCGGCTTCGCCATCCACACTTCATCGGGTCAACGGTTGGTATGATCGTTCCGCATTCGGGACATTGTGAGGGCGTGGCGCGCATGTCGTAGGCACAGGTGCCGCAGAGGCCGCACGAAATTCGAGCCCGAAATATTCTTCTGTGGCGAAACCGCATGAGCCAGCGCATTGGCAGTGCGGCAAAGACGGCAAGTAGCGTCCAGTCTGCGATTCTACATTGCTGGAAACTGAACTCTGAAACGGCTGGTGCGAAGCAGCCGCTGCCGGATGAGACTTGCAGGGGTGACTTCTCCCAGCTTCGTACATTGTATAGCTCAACGGGGAAATCGTGTTCTGGTTCGTCGGGTGTGGTGCTCTCATGATTCCACGACGTTCTCTTCCATTCGGGTCTGCCGTTCCAGCCACTGGAGGCGTAGCCATCAGGAACTTGCCTCAACAAAGAGACGGAGCCGTGGTTGGATTCGATTCTTATCCTGCCAAGCCGATCCTGGATGGAGAATCGATCCAGGAGAAAATGGCTGCGTTCACAGAGAACTGTGATACTTAGAAGGAGTAGGACGGAGACGAGGGTGAGGGTGTTAAATAGGTGTTGGGGAAGGCGTCGCACTCGCGGATTGTATCGTGCTTGGGGATAAGGCGGTGGGCGGTCGTGTGATCGATTCGGGAATCCGGGGAATGTGACGAATTAGAAGATAGGAAATTCTTGCCGCCAAGGACGCAAAGAGCGCCAAGGAAGAGGAATTATTTGGTGGGTTGCTGGAGGCCTTTACTTCGTGGCAGCTGGTTTTGATGTTGGATCGTTCTGCAAGAGGATCGGATCGACGAAGATGGGGATGGAAGTTGAGTCGGGGATGTTTCGGCCGATGAGCTTCAAACGCAATCCGTGGGCGAGCGATGCTTTTGGAAGCGTAATGGTGGAAGATCTGATGGCTTTCGTCGGTGCAGTGGCGGGGGTGTCGTCAACGAGCATGATGGTAGCGTTCGCCGAGCTACTCGGTCGCATTTCGTAGGATTCGCCGTTGAGGTTGTAGAAAGTTCCGAGGACACGGTCGCGGTCCAGAATGGCGAATGCGTCGGTCTGGTCGCGGAAATCGAAGAAAAGATATTGGAAGGAATTTCGACCGTAGGCATCTCGGCAGATTGCCGCGAAGGCCAGCCAGGGATGGTCTTCGAAGCCGTCGGTTTGGAGACATTGCCGCGCGGTGGCATTCGACTTATCGAGATAGGCTGTGAGTTCGGGCGATTTGTCAGGCATCTGGTCATTGAGACTGATCAAGATTTCATCGAGAAGGTCGGTCGCTATTTGTCTTACAATCTGCCGTTTTTCCGCGCCGGCGATTGCCTCGCGCGATGCTTGGAAGTGTTGGAAGCCGAGGTATACGCCGCCCATAAGCGCGATGACGGCGCAGGCGAAAATAGCCCATGAAAGCAGCGCGGGCTTCCTGGATCGTGCGGAGGTGTCAGCGATTTGAACGACGGTTCCACACTCCGGGCACTGCGTCGGCGTGGCACGCATGTCGTAAGCACATTTCCCGCAGAAGCCGCGGGCGATTCTTGCACGAGCGATTCGCCGCCGCCGCAGAAGCAAGCTCCAGCGGATTGGCAGGATTGAAAACAGCAGGAGGAGCATCCAGTCGGGGACGGTGCATCGCCACCAAGTAGAACTGGGATCATCGTTGGAGACGTTGCCCGAAGCCCATTCGAATCCCAGCTTTTTCCACTTGTCGGGGTCGAAGTATGGGTCGAGGTACCAATTCTCGTCACCCAACTCACGCGCGACCGCCGGTTCAGTGCGCTCGTAAATCCATGGAGTTGTCATCCAATGCGGATTGTCTAACCCAACTGATGGTGGGCCAGCGCGACTGTTCCTGCCGAGCGAGACTGCGCCGCGATTGGATTCAATCCGTGTCCCGCTGACCGGGCCTTGAATGGAGATTCGGTCGAGGACGAGATGGCTGGACTCCCAAAGGCCGGCCACGCCGAGGAAGAGCAGGAAGGAGAGCAGGGTCAGGATATTGAAGAGGCGTTGAGGGAGTCGACGCACAGGCGCATTGTACCGTACGTGGACAATGTTCCTTGATGTGCTGGCAACGAAACGTGAATGCGGAAATGCTTGCCGCCAAGGACGCAAAGAGCGCCAAGGAAGAGCAACTCGTTCAAAAGCGGAAGTAGCGTCGCATGGGCAACTGGAATAGTGATTACGATGCGGGATACTCAGTCGATTCGTGGGTCAGAGCGATCGGCGTCCGGGCGATGTATGGGTGGCGGCCGGCGGCCAGCGGCCAGAGATCGGGTGCGTATTTCAGATGTGATTCCACGAAGATTGGGATGGAGGCCGAATCGGGGATGTTGTTTCCGTAGAGCTTCAGGCGTAATGGGTGAGAGAGGAAGGAGCGCGGCAGGGCCACCGCACCTAGGCGATGTGGGCGGTGCGAAGAGGTCCGACGAGTCGGACCCTACTTGTTGCGGTGGAGCGAGGTTCGTGACAGGATTTGCGCGCGGAGGATTTTGATGGTTCGTCCTATTTTGATTTTTGTGGCTTTGGTGATTTGTGGTTTGGGCCGGGCGATGGGTGCGGCTACTCAGCCGGCTACGCATCCGTCTGATTTGCCCAGGGCGCTTGCGGGGTGGAAGGTGGAGGTGGTGGCGCAGACGCCGGTGGTGATTGATCCGACGATGGTTTGTGTTGCGCCGGATGGGCGGGTTTTTGTGGGACAGCAGACTGCGGCGATGGAGAATCACAATGTGATGGAGCCGCGCGACAGCATTGTCTGTGTGCATCCGGATGGGCGGGTGACTACGTTTGCGATCGGGTTGTACAACCTGTTTGGATTGGCCTATCTGGATGGGAAGGTGTTCGTCACCCAGTATCCGAAGGTGACGGCTTTTACTGACGTCGACAGTGTGGGGAAGAATCCGGTGGATCTGTTTACGGTGTCGCCATTTGCGGGCGGGTATCAGCAGCATATTGCGGGGAACATGCGGTATGCGATGGATGGGTATTTTTATCAATCGATCGGGGATCGCGGGTTGTTTAAGACGGTGACGAAGGAGGGCGAGACGTTGGAGATGCGCGGGGGGACGGTGCGTTGGCGGCCGGACGGGTCGGGTCTGGAGATTTATTCGACGGGGTCGCGGAATCATCCGGATCTGGCGATTGATGCAAACGATGAGATTTTTACGCTGGACAACACAGACGATGGGGCCGGCTGGAATGTGCGGCTGTCGCACCTGGTGGATGGGGGCTCTTACGGGTATCCGCACGAGTACAGTCCGCCAAGGACGTGGGCGCTTTGGTGCATGGAGGATCTGGGGGGCGGATCGCCGACGGGGGCGGTGGCTTATAACGAGGATGCGCTGCCGGCGGAGTATCGGGGAAATTTGTTTATGTGTGAGTGGGGGAAGCAGCAGTTGATCCGGTTTGGGCTGGAGGAGAATGGGGCTACGTTCAAGATGAGCAAGCGGGAGGATGTTTTGTCGGCGGGGCCGGCGACGAAGGAATTTCGGCCGGTGGGGATTGCGGTTTCGGCGGATGGGCTGGGCTTTTATCTGGCGGATTGGCATAGCAGCGGGTGGCGGGAGCAAAAAAAGATCGGGCGGTTGCTGAAGGTGACCTGGATAGGCGCGAGCGCGGCGGCAGCGAAACCGAAGTGGTGGGCGGCGGCGGGGATGAATAAGCCGTTTGAAGCGACGAATGAGCAGCTTCTGGCGGCGCTTTCGCATCCGGCGCAGACTGTGCGGATGGTGGCGCAGCGGCGGCTGGTGGATCGCGGGGCGGCGGTCGTGAAGCCGCTGGTGGCGCTGCTGGCGGATGCGGGTGCGCCTGCGATGGCGCGCGAGCATGCGATCTGGGCGCTGGATGGGATTGATGGCGGGGTGGCCGCTCGGGCACAGATAATGGAGGCGGCGGCGGGTGGGGATGTTGCCGTGCGTTCGCAGGCGATTCGGCAACTGGGAACGCGTCGGGTGAAGGAGGCCGTGAAGGTTTTGCTGACTGGGTTGAAAGATGGGGAGGCGGTGATTCGGTTTCGGGCGGCGGTGGCGCTGGGGCGGATTGGGGCGGACGTGGATGTTGTAGCGCTGTCGGCGCTCTTGAGTGAGCGGGATGCATTTGTGCGGTATGGGGCATTTCATGCGATGAATCGGATTGGGGTGGCAAGGCCGGCGGCGTGGGCGGAGATTGCCAAGGGGTTGAACAGTTCGGACAAGCTGGTGCGCGAGGGGACGCTGTTTGCGATGCGGGAGACTTATGACGTGGAGAATGTAAAGGCGCTCGCTGCGTTTGTGGCGTCGGACGGGGATGCCGAGACGCGGGTGGCGGCGCTGGGATTTTTGGCGGAGCTGCATCGGCGGCCGATGCCATGGGATGGGAAGTGGTGGAGCAATCAGCCGGCGAAGGCGCCGGCCATTCCGAAGACGGTGGAGTGGGAGGGGACGCCGATGGTTTGTGCGGTGGTGACGAAGGCGCTTGGGGATGGGGATGCGGCGGTGAGCGGGGCGGCGATTCATGCGGCCGCGGTTGCGCGGGACGTGGACGCGGGAAAATTGCTGGCGCATATGTTTGAGAAGGAGAAGGATGTTTCGGTTCGCAAGGCGCTGGTTCGGGCGCTTTGCGCCTGCGGGGGTGAGGCGGCGAACGGGGTGGTGCGGAAGATTTTGAGCGAGCCGGAGAAGAATGCCGACGTGTTGCCGGAGGCGATTTCGGGGGCCGGGCGGAGTGGGGATAGGGCGCTTGCGCCGCTGTTGTTTGCGATTGCGGATGGGAATGCGGAGTCGGCGCTGGCGGTGTCGGCGATCAACGCGCTGGGGTCGGCGCATGATCCTTCGGGCAATGTTGCTTTGCTCGTGAAGTTGTTGGGGCATACGGAGAAGGCGCGGGCTACGGCCGCGAGTGAGGTGCTGGGGAAGATTGGGGGCGAGGCGGTTTTTGCGGCGGTTTTGCCGCTGCTGGATGATGCGAAGAGTTCGACGCGGCGGGCGGCGATTGCGGCGATTGGGCCGCAGAAGAACACGACGATTCGGGAGAAGCTGATCGCGGCGAGCAAGGATGCGGAGACCAAGTCGGCAGCGGTGGTGGCGCTTTCGCTGGTTGCGGAGCCGAAGGACTTGGATTTGTTTCTGGCGGCGCTTTCGGAGAAGGACCGGGCATGTTCGGATGCGGCCGATCGGGCGATTCGCGGGATGCGCGAGAAGGTGCTGGGGAAGATTGAGGAGAAACAGCGGGCGGCGGCGTTTGGCGAGCCGGTACTGCGGCGGTTGCAGTCGATTTATGAGGCGGTGCCGGGGGCGAAGCAGGGGCCGCTTTTTGCGGGGGCTGCCGGGCCGGTGGACGCGGCGGTGTATGAGAAGTTTGCGATGGGGCATGATGGGGACGCGGCGAAGGGGCGGAAGCTTTTTGAGACGGGGGCGTGTGTGGCGTGTCACAAGGTGGATGGGATAGGCGCGGAGGTTGGCCCGGATTTGAGCGGGGTGGGGAGCAAGTATGGGCGGGCGCAGTTGGTGGAGTCGGTGCTGTATCCGTCGAAGGTGATATTAGATGGATTTGGGCAGACGATTGTGGAGCTAAAGAATGGGGTGACGGTGTCGGGGGTGATGCGCGGGGAGACGGCGGAGGCGGTGCAGATTGTGGATACGGCCGGGGTGCATGCGGTGGCGAAGAAGGAGTTTGCTTCACAACGGCAGAGTCAGGTGTCGATGATGCCGGAGGGAGTCCATCAGGGGATGACGACGGAGGAGTTTGGGGATTTGATTGGGTATCTTGAGAGTTTGAAGGAGAAGGTTAGGAAGCCGTGATTGATATGGAGAAGATTGAGCTGAAATATCGGCAAATGGACAAGGCGACCGCGCCGCGGCCGATCCGCCTGGACGTTGGCGGATGGGCGGGGGAATCGCAGCGGCCGCAGGATGGATCGGAGACACAGCCGTGGCACTGCCTGCCGTTTGTCGAAGGTTCGACGTACGGATTGGAACTTGTGTACGACCGGGAGACGGACTGTCAGGTG
>JBBRHH010000277.1:0-7987 GCA_038222915.1 Tepidisphaerales bacterium | reverse complement strand
GCTAAGATCGGCATTTGCCTTGAGCGTTCCTCCATTGAAGGAAATACCGCCCGCCCCGGTTCCCATTTCGGTGACATCGTCGATCACGAGCGTGCCACTGGTCAAAATGGTCTGTCCAGAATAGGAGTTGGCTGTATTGGTAAGCGATACCGTGCCCCCCGCGACCGTAACAGTTCCCGTGCCACTGATGGCGCCGCTATAGCTCCCAGTGCCGACCTGATTGAAAATCAATGACCCGCTGTTTTGAACGCCACCCGCGGACGGCAGCGCCGTCGTGGAGGTTTGAACGGCGCCGTTGCCGATGATCGTGCCGCCCGTGTAGCCGCCGGTTCCGTTGAGGAAAAGGGTTCCGGACCCATCCTTGGTCAAAGTCTTTGCGCCGCCGGACGTTTCGGTGATCCCGTTGTTGACAGTCAGATCTGAGCCGCTTGGAATGGAAAACGTCTGCGAACCCTCAAGAATGATCGGCGCATTGATTGTCGTCACAGAAGAACTGGAAATCCCATTGAGAATGCTCAGTGTGTGCGCCGCATTGGCACCAATCACGTACGTGGTTATATTATTTGTGTTGCCGAATGTAAGCGTCCCCTCCACCCGCACATCCGAGCCGAGTGTGATGGTTCCACCGCCTCCTCCATTGCCGATCACGACGTCGGCGACCGCCGTGCTGACGTACGGATCGCTCGCGTGGTTGGTTCCGGTGTTGTAGAACGGCGTGGCGTTCTCCTGCCATGTCCCCGGTCCATCCACGAAGCTTGAACTGCCGGTTGTCGACCAGATGCGCTCCACTGCCGTATCTACGATTGTCAAGTCGAGCGAAGATGAATTTGTGGCCAGCGTATAGGTGCGGTGATTCGCCATATCCGCATAGGTGTTGGAACCCGCCGATGGCACCAACCCCGAAGGCACCGACCAGAGCGTAAAATTTGTGCCAGCATTGGTCAGGCCGTTGAACGTCATGAGCTGAAACGTTCCGTAAGTCAGCTTCGATCCGTCAATATAGACCTTTTCCGTTCCCGAATTATCCAGAGTCACATTCCCGCGAACCGCCAGGGTGTCAAAGTTACCGGCGCTGCTTCCCAACACATCGAAGCGGACCAACGACCCGTCGTGCGCGACAAGATTTGCATTGGCGCTGGTGAACCCGATCGCCAGCGATCCCGCCTTTCCCCGCGTGCCCGGGGCAACCGTACCGTTACTATCGACAATCACATTTCCGCCAACTGTTCCCGATGTCGTAGCGCCAAAGGGGATGACCGTTGCACCGGCCAAACTTCCGGTCCCACTGGCGAGGGTTCCACCGCTGGCCACCTCAACATCACCAATACCCGTCGCACTGTTGGCCACGCTCGCCTGGAGCCCGGTGGCCAACAAACCATTCGCAGTCGCCGTCATACCGTTGGCGACGCTAAGAGTTCCACCATTGCCGATCGTCGTGCTCACCACACCCGTTCGGCCATAGACATTCGGACCCGTCAGTGCCAGCATGTGGCTTCCATCACCGATAACGACGATCCCGCCAGGGCCGTCAATGCCACTCACCAGTGTATTGACTGCTCCATAACCAAACGCGGTGTTCTTGGTCTGGTTTATCGTCAACACCGTTCCATTCGTAGCGGTGGGCGACGGAGCCGATCCGCCGGAGACTGCAAGCGTATCCCCCGACCCCGACGTTGTAATCGACCCATTCGGACCCCAGAGATGGAGCGTGTGATTGCGCGATCCGGTGGCGACCGAAAATGAACTTGAAAGACTGCCGACCGATTGAGCTGCATTCAACAGAGTGATAATTGGCAGGTTGCTTCCTGTTTGCTGGAACTCCAAGTCGCCCGTGCTCAAGCTCGATCCATTATCAACGACGATGCCGCCATTGCCGATGCGGGTATTGCCCGTATTCGTGTTATTGGCGTTGGAGAATTCCAGCGTGCCGCCGCCCTGCTTGTTCCAGCTTCCTGTTCCCTGAAATTTCCCGGAAAACTTCTCCAGCCCTGTACCCGTGCCGGAGATGATCACATACGAAAAACCGGCCGCGGCGTCGTCGGCGTTGGTCGTCTCAATCACTACATTTCCGGCAAACTCGAAACTTGTGCCCCGAATCGCGCCGCTGATGTTCTTGTTGATTCCGATCCCGCTAAGCGTGAATGTCTGATTCGAATTCCCGTAAACATCATAATGGTTGAGAAAGAGCTCGCTCTGCTCGTTCACCACGACGTCTCCCGTGGTAGGAAGGTTGTTGGCCGCATTGAGCTGAACGAGCCCGCCCTGTGTTCCGGCGGTGTTGCCGACGGTTAGACCTCCGCTGAATGCACCGGTGCCCTGATTATTCCCCGTTAGTATCAACGCCGCTCCATCGGCATTCGCCGTCCCGCCCCCAAGAAATGTGATGCCCGATGTCACACCTGGCGCCTGGGTAATTGTGCCGGCAATGGTGATTTGCGGCTCGGTGGTCACGGGAGTTTTGTTACCAGTGCCAACACCCCGATAACCCAGAATCACGTTATTTGTCTGCGAGAGTACGAGGTTAACCGTATTCGAGAGCGTGAGATTCTTGCCCAGCGTCGAGGAAGTGCTCGTGCTGGAAATGATCACGTTGCTGAAGGTTTCCGTTGGCGTTGCCGTGAACGGAACCGTGACGGTTGCGCCGTTAAGCGTAAGCGTCTCAATGTCCGAACCGGTCGTTGTTACCGTGAGATCCTGGGGCGACGTGTTGGTCGTCGTGTTGTAGGACGTCGGCAGGTAGCTGTCGACCAAAGCGCCGATGGCCGTGCTCGCGAAAACTGTCGTATCAAACTTAACGGTATTGTTGTTGGGGATTGCTGACAGGAATGTCGCAATGTCATTCGTCCCCGGCATTCCGTTGTCCCAGTTGGTCCCCGTGAACCACTGCGTGCCGCCCGCGTTGGTCCAGGTATCGGCGGCACTGGCACGGTGACATCCAATCGCCGCGAATACTGCGGCGCCAAGACAAAGTGAAGCCTTTTTTTTGCGATCATTCTTCATGGAACGTGCCCTCAAAAGTTTTCGCCCACAGTTAAAAGAAGCCCATCGCCCACGCCGCAATGAATGATGCGGGTGTAGACTGCGACCCTCATGCTGCACTCAGCATGTCAGGGGACAATGCATATATGGTTAACAATGCGTGTGCAGGAATCGCTGATCAGTCCGTGGCGGTCTTGGTCCCAACACCTGCGACTGGATTCCAAACGATCTTGCCAGGTTGATTGGCGTCGACATTGTTCGCATTGATGAGATTCGGAGGCGGCTGCACGTCCGCCCAAGCCTTACGATCCACATGCCCATCCGCAAAGAGAATGTATCCGCCACCATGGTGCCGGGTCGTGAAGCGAGACCAGCACGCCTTGGGCTGCCCGATGTTGTTTCCGTAACCCGCGGCCGTCACGTTCGCGCCTGCGGCCTGGTCGGGAAGCTTGTATTCCCCCGCGTTGTTCATTCGCTCCACCATCAGCACGGTTTCGGCTGCCGGTCGCAAACTTGCAAGCTTCCAGGTCGCGTAGTTCGTTCCATTGTTCGCCGTTCCAAAAAGCTTGGAGTTGATCACATAAGACATGTAAAACTTCGCCGAATAGTACGGCGAGCTGAATGTCTTCGGCTGAGCCGGATCCACGCCATACAACAGGTAATACCGCCCATCAGGGCTAAGCCGATCCTTACTGGAGTTGCTCGCCGGCGGCCCTCCCGCGGGGCAAACAAACAGGCTGTTGCTCCCCTCGGAGGCAAGATTATTTGTGCCAAGCCGATCGGCCGTGATCTGATCGTAATACGACTTCATCGCCACCAGCGGCGGAAGCGCGTTGTACCACAGTGATCCATCATTCAGGCCGGTCACCCCATTCTTGGGGCCAATGACATTCGCCGCGCTGCTCCCGTCCGGCCCATCCTGCGGAATAAATCCGTTGTTCGAATCCGCATACATCGAAAACGCCGCCCCCCACTGACGCAGGTTGCTCATGCAGACCGTTTCCTGCGCTGAACGCCGCGCAGATCCAAGCACCGGCAGCAGAATGCTGATCAACAGGGCGATGATCCCGATCACCACGAGCAGTTCGACCAGCGTGAAGCCCGGACGTCCATGTCTTTCATTTTTCATCAAACGAACCTTCCTTCCCTCAAAGGGCAAAAGGTTCGTCGCACTCTGTTTGTTTTGGATGAGGCGCACGTTGCGCCATTGCTAATCTTCTGCGAAGATCACGTAACGCCGGCCTGTCATAAACACTTAATCTGAGCTGGACGGCAGCAAAATGCTATCGTCCTTGTCGATCGGAGACGCCTCAATCTGCCGGTTCTTGTTCCGATAGATGTTGTCGTCATCAATGCCGCAAAATGGCGTGTCGCGCCACTCGACCCGGCCGTCGGCGTAGCCGACATTCTGCCCATCGCGCTCATGATTGAGGCTGTTGCCCCCTTTGACGGAGCTTCCCGATCCGTTGGTCACGTCCTTGGATCCCCGATTCGCATCCGCCGCCACTGCAAAGGAAGCACGCAGCGCATTCGACAACCGATATCCCACCCCGGCCGCCGCCGCGTCCGGATACGGATTCGCGTAACTGTATCCAAGGCTCTTCCTGTAATCCGTAAAATTCGATCGCGTCGCCGGATTCGCTCCTTCCGGCACATAGCTGAAAATGTCGTTGTACGGACACATCATGATCGCGGCCGGCAGCTTCTGCGACCGCATCAGAAGAAACAGTGCCGCGGCCGTATCGTTCGCATCGGGTCCGCCAACGCCAAACGGATCGGCCGCGGAAGTTCCCGTCCCTTCCACCAACGGCGCACCCGCCACATATTTCGTCCTGGGATATGCCTGATTGTCATCCGCGTAAATCCGCAGCGATGAAGTGATCTGCCGCAAATTACTCGCGCAGTTCGTCCGATAAGCCCGCTCGCGCACGCCTTCAATCGTCGGCGCCAGGATCGCGAGTAGAACGCCGATGATTCCGACGACAATCAATATCTCAAGCAACGTAAACGCACGCGCGTATTTCATTCGCGTAATCAGCAAATTCGCCTCTTCTGGACACACGGGTCCTACTTTGCCTTTTCAGCAGTGAGCGGCCCGTACTTCAAGCGCACCAGCGTCCACTGCTTGTCCCCGATTTTCTTCAGCACAAACAGATCATCATTCAATTTCTTCAACGCGGCCTTCGTCGGAATCTGGCCGTCGCCGCATGGCGGATCCAATTCCCATTCCACCGACTTGCTCGCAGGATGCACCAGCAGGCACAGCGCAAGCGGCATCAGGTGATGGTGCATCACCACCACCGCCACATCGTCCGGCTTCAGGTCTCGATTCAAAACGTTCGCCAGCCCCGCCGCCTCCTTCACATCGTCTTCCAGCTCCGGCAACAGCTTGTGCGCAATGCCCGTCGTGCGCTCCACCGGCTCGGCCGTTTCCAGGCATCGCTTGCTCGTGTCCACAAAAATGGAATTGATCCGCAAATCCTTGAGAGTCTGTCCGAGTTGTACCGCCCGCGCCTTGCCCGCATCGGTCAACGGCACATCCTCGTTCTTCTCATGCTTCGGGCTCTCCCCGTGCCTTACCAGAATCACCGTCTGCGCCCGCGCTGTCACTGCCATCGCCACAACCAGACCACAAGCGGCCTGAAACCCTCGAAATCGCGTCATTCAATCTCCTTGAAAACAAGAGCGCGGGCATACTACAGAGTTGATGCACCCCCGGAAGTCTCTTTATCGCTTCTTCACGGAACTTTATTCAAACGATCAAATACCGCCGACGCCCGCCGTTTGCCGCGCCACCGGCCTCTCGCCTAATATTAAGGAACCATGGGGATCTACGATCGCGACTATTACCGGCAGACTCTCCCGCGCGGCGGCTTCGGCTATTTCAGCGCCTGGTCCGTCACCACCTGGCTGATCATCGCCAACATCGCCGTCTTCTTCCTCGCCGGCATCGTCCACCGAATGGCGACGCCCGCCATTGCTCCCGATCAAATCGACGATGTCCGGCAGTGGCTTCGCCAGGCCGCCGATTCCTGGATGGGGCCCATCGAACGCTGGGGCTACTTCTCCATCAATAAGGCCATCTTCGCCGGGCAAATCTGGCGTTTCATCACCTTCCAGTTCCTCCACGCCTCCATCCAACATGTCATAGGCAATATGCTCGGCCTCTTCTTCTTTGGCCCCATCGTCGAAGCCCACTTTGGCTCTCGCCGCTATCTCGCCTTCTATCTCCTCTGCGGCCTCGCCGGCGCGTTCAGCTACATCATTCTCTCCTACAGCCACATCCTCCATCTCAACCCCGCGACGCCCTTGGTCGGCGCCTCCGCCGGCGTATTCGGCCTCCTCGTCGCCGCCGCCATCATCGCGCCCCACGTCCAGGTCTTCTACTATTTCTTCCCCCTCACCATCGGCATGCTCGCCATCGGCGGTCTCCTTGTCGCCGCCTACACCGTTTTCGTACTCGGCCCCAACGCCGGTGGCGAGGCCGGCCACCTCGGCGGTGCAGCACTAGGTTTTCTTCTGATGAAAAATCAGCACTGGCTGACCATCTTCGCGCAAGTGCCGCGCGAGCCCGCCTATTCCGCGCGCAGTCCCCGGCCCCGCAAACGTACCTTCCAGAAAGACTGGTCTAAGGACATGAATCGCTGACTGCCGGTGATTCGCTATTGGGGCATCGGCAGTCGCCTGATCGCATAGATCGCTTCCACCGGCGAAGAAATCGCCTCCGCCTTCTCCGGCACAAACCCCTCCGCCGCAGTTCCCGTCGCAAAATCCCGTCCCAGAACATTCCGGCACGCCAGATCAAACGGCCCCACGCCCTCCGTCATCGCCGCCCCAAAATCCGCACCCTTCGCATCCTTCACCAGCGTCAGATACTTCGCCATCGCAATCTGCGCAGTTCGAAGCGAATGAGTCTGTGTTTCGTCCATCTTGATCGGCGGATGCTCCACGCCAGGCCACGCCGGCTTCGTCGCCGCGATCGCCTCCTCCTCTTCCACTTCCTGAAATCGCGGCTGAATCGTCATCATCGACCACGGACTCGCAAGCCGCCCGATGTTCGCCTGCACCAGAACCGGATACATCCCCGGCACCAGCCGCAGCACATCCCCGCGCACGCGCTGTCCGCCAAACCACATGTTCCCGCCGCCTCCCTGCACGCGAACATATCGCGCCTTCTCGTTCTGCAGCACGGTGTAGAACATACACGTCGCATAAGCCGAATGCCCCGCCACCGCCGTCACGTCAATCTGTGGATATCCCTTATATCCCGGCCGAAACTGAAGCAGATTCCGGTCCAGTTCCACAAACTTCCGTGAAACATCCCGATACGTCACCTGCGTCCCCGCCTCCGGCAGCGCATGTTCCATCCCGCCAATAGCCGCCAGCACATCCACCCGTTCAGCCGCCGGATTCAGCTTGTCCTCCACGCGCGGAAATGGCCCAACCGCCAGCCACCGCGTCGGCATCGCATCATGTTCGAATTTCACAATCGGCACGCCGCGCCCCACCTTGAATCCCGCCGGCGGCTCAAACGGCCGCATCGGATCAATCGCCGGCCGCGTCGAAGGCTCATCCGTCGGATCGCGCGCCCAAAGCGAATCGCCGCATACCGCCAGCGCCGCGACGCCACCGGCCCCCCGTGCAACTGCCTGCCACTTACTCCCCGGATCCGAAACATACCGCTTCCCACCCGTGCCCGTCACCCAGCCGCCGCGCCAATTTAGTTCCCGCGCGATGCCAACCCGAAACGGCTTCTCCCACGCATCAAAGCATAGGTCATACGCAATCGCCGCCGACAGCACCGACCGCGCCGCGTCATACGAGCTTCTGTTCATCCGATCGCTGACCTGCACGTCCAATTCATTGTCGAACGCGTCGCGAATCAGCGCCTGAGCCACCAGCGCCTCCCGAACCTCGCCGGTCGCGGCATACAGCGTTGCATGCCCCGCCGCCTGCACCGCCAGGTCGCCCCATTTGTTCTCGGAATGATCCAGCAACTCGCGAAGCC
>JBBRHH010000276.1:0-8017 GCA_038222915.1 Tepidisphaerales bacterium | reverse complement strand
CAGAGCCTAGTCCTGCCATTGATCGGTCGATGGACACTTTTTTGCCAGATTGGCCAACACGTTCGAGTTGAGCTTCACCGACACCAGCTCACGGGCCAAACCCTCTTTATCCCCGTCACGTTCCATGACACGGAGGCTTCGCGATAGGCCACCTCGCTTTGGCTGCCCTTGGGTCGCCGTGACTTAGCCTGAACAGGCGTCTTGGGCCTGGCCTTGCGTGTCAGAGCTGATCGTGTTGTTCGTCTGCTCCTAACTTGCTCCTTCGATATTACCGACCTCCAAAACGCCGGTGTCAATCTGAATCTTGTCCAGATCGCACAGCAACGGCTCATCGATAATCGGTTGCCTTCTGCGATCGCCACAGTAGCAATAGGAAAAACGGTCCGCCGAGCATGGCCGTAAAGACTCCGACTGGTAGATTCCACATCAGGCGCGATCCGACATCCGCCACCGCCAGCAGGCACGCGCCAAGGGCTGTAGCTACTGGCAGTAGTCGTCGCTGATCGGTTCCGACAATCAGCCGCCCGACGTGCGGGCAGATCAACCCGACAAATCCGATCGGCCCGCTCACCGCCACGGCGGCGGCGGTGACAAGGGACGCCACGATCAGGGCTAGCCATCGAAGCCGCTGAACTCGGACTCCTAGTGACTGCGCTTCGGCGGAACCCATCGACGCGACGGCCAACTGGCCTGAGAGGAACCACAGGATGGTCCAACCGAGGAGGAAAAAGGCACCGGCCAATGCCAGCGTCCATCGGGCGATGTCGGTTCGCAGGCCGCCGACAAAAAACTGCAGGTCCGGGCCGGTCACGCGGCGTTGTCGATCGATGTAGACCAGAAACAGATAGCAGGCCGCGCAGAGGGAGTTCACGATGACGCCGACGAGGATCAGGCTCAAAGGCTCCAGCCGCCCGCGCCGCTGCGCGAGAGTGAAGACCAGTATCATTGCCAGCACCGCGCCAAGCGTGGCCGCGACGGGTTGGCCCATCGTCAGCAGAAAGGTCGGCGCGGCCCAGGGGAGTGTCCACAGATATGCGGCGAGCGATCCGCCGACGATTGACGCCAGCAATGCCTCCTGAAGTCGAAAGGGAAGCTGTGTTTCATTGGGCCATTTGAAGACCTGCGTTGATCCGAAAAACAGGCATGCGCAGGCGACCGCTGCCCATAGGAGCAGGCTGCCCCCGAGCACGGCCATCATTTGTGATGGGCTCCAGCGCCTCAAGGCGCACCCGCGGGTGGATGCAGGAAGTCGGCCATCCGCTGCGCGATGTCGCCCACATGTGCTCCGGGCAGCAGGCAGTAGGAGTCGCTTAGAATCAGAACCCGGCCATTCTTCACCGCAGGCAATGCGGGAAGTCCTTTCCAATATTGGCGGGCTTTGTCGATCACCTGCGGCGAGGCGTCGGGCAGAAGCTGAATGATTGCGTCGGGGGCAAGGGCGATCAGTTTCTCCCGGTCCACGCTTGGCCAGGAATCGCTCATGTCGCCGGCGACGTTGCTGCCGCCGGCGATGCGCAGCTCGTCGTCGACGAAGTTGTCAGGGCCCGCGAGGCTTTGGCCGCCGTCGCCGATCACGAGGAGCGTTTTTACGGCTGGTAGAGACTTGGTTCGCGACGCGATTGTTGTGAGTTGGTTGCGCAGGCGTTTTTCGAGGGCGTCGGCGGCGGCCGGGTCGTTTACGGCCGGGCCGAGTTTTTCGCGGATCATCTTGAAGACGTCATCGAGGCGGACGATGGTGAGCTTCACGAGCTTGATGCCGAGGGCATCGGCGTTGGATTGGACGGACGCGGGAAGGAGGGACGGATCCTTCTGGATGATCATTGTCTGCGGCTTGAGCGTGCCCAGAAGTTCCCAGTCGAACTGAACATAGTCGCCGACGCCCGGCAGGCCTTTGGTGGGGCCGACGTTGGGATCGAAAGTGCTGACGGCAACGAGATGTTTGACGTCTCCCATGGCGACGATCAGGTCGGTGGCGGCCGGGACGCAGGAGACTACGGTTGGACTAATCGCATTTGGAACGGGTCTGGCGGCAGTGGGACTTTTTTTGCAACCGGCAAGAAATGCACACAGAGCCAGGGTTGGGGTCAGGGCCAGGGCCGCGAAAACTCTGCTATATCTGCTGGAAATCGGTTGACCCATTCGGCGCGGATGGTAGATTTGCTTTGGGAAGGTGTCAAACCAATCGCTGCGGAGCCAGCGTCTTACAAAAAGGATGGAGCCATGAACGATCAAATCAGCCTTTTTTCCCGAATCGGGAGATTCTTCAAGCGAGCGCCGCGGCCGGACGGGACGTTCGAATCGGACGATGTTGGCAACGGCAACCACGGGGATCATGACGGCCAAATCCAGACGGTGGACACCACCCGCACCACATTTCTTCGACCGTGGGGCAACAAGCGTGACTCGGCCATTAACGCTATTCAGGACAGCTTCACACAACTGACCGGTCTGATGAGCTCCATTCAGGACAACATGGAGAAGCAGAGCCATCGGCAGGAAGAGCTGATTGGGTATCTGTCGAATCTTCCCCAGGCGCTGCAGAGCCTGCCGGAGAGCCAGAAGCTTCAGACGGAAACGCTGAAGGCGATTACGGAGCAGTTGGAGCAGCAGAACCAGCAGCAGGGCCGGCTTACGGATATTCTGGAAAAGGTGGGCGATGCGCATGCCGGCCAGAAGGAAATTCTGGATCAGATGCACGACCGGGTTGAGACGCTGAACCAGCACGATCAGGCGGTGGCGGAGAATCTCAAATCGGTTGGCGCGTCGATGGAAGAGGTGAGCAAGAGCAGCCATACGAGCGCGCAGGTCCTCTCGCAGATGCGCGACAACACGGCGGCGCGCGACGGGCAGTTGGAACGCATCCTGCACAAGCAGAATGTGCGGTTTACGACGATGCTGGCGATTGCGATCTTCCTTTCACTGGCGGCTGTCGCCTCGGTGTGTGTCATTGGATATCTGGCGATCTATCGCGGGCATTGACCTATCATTGAGCATGGAAATTTCCCTCCCGCCTGAGCTCGAGCAGTTTGTCACGGCTAAGGTCCAGTCGGGCGATTATCCGACGGCTGGCGAAGTCGTGCGCGACGGACTGCGGCTTCTTCAGGAGCGCGAGCGAGTACGTCAGATTCGTCTTGAGGAACTTCGCAATGAGATCGCGATTGGTATCGATCAGTTGAACCGAGGCGAATACGCAGAGTTCACAGCCGAAACCGTCATCGCAGAAGGCTCGCGCCTTCTGGACGCTGATAAGAAGGCCGGCTGATGGCGCGTATTCGACGATCGCCACAATCCAACATCGACTATTTGGAGATCTGGTCTTTCATAGCCAAGGATAACCGTGCGGCTGCGGACAAAGTTCTCAGAACGTTTGAAGAAAAGTTGGAATTGATTGCCTGCGCTCCAGGAATCGGACGGTTACGCGACGAGCTTTTTCCGTTGTTACGCAGTTTTCCGGTTGGCAATTACCTCCTCTTTTACCGTCCCATTTCCGACGGTATTGAACTGGTTCGTATTCTTCATGGGGCGCGGAATCTGGAAGACATGTTCAGGGACTGACGGACTGATATTTTTTTCATTCGATCTCTTCTATTGCCGTGGCGATTTCGTTGATTACTTCGCGGGCGAGGGCGCTGCGCATGCCGTGTTTTTTGCCGGCTAGTTCTCCGGCACGGCCGTGGAGGTGGGTGGCGAGGATGGCGGCTTCAAAGGGGTCGAGCTTTTGGCCGAGTAGTGCGCCGAGGATTCCGCTTAGTACGTCGCCGGTGCCGGCTTTGGAGAGGGTGCTGTTGCCGGTGGTGTTGATGTAGACGCGCTTGCCATCGGTGACCACCGTGCGATTTCCTTTTAGTACGATGACCTGGCCGAAGGCTTGGGCTGCTTGTACTGCGATGTTGATTCGGCCTTTTTCGTCGGAGGGGGTTTTGTCGCGGCCGAGGAGTTTTGCGAGGCGGGTCATTTCGCCTGGGTGCGGGGTGAGGACCGCTTTGGCTTTGAAATAGGCGGGCCAGCGTTTTTGCTTGGCGAGGAGATTGAGGCCGTCGGCGTCGATGACCATTGGTTTTTCTAGACGGATGAAATGTTTCAGGCGCGCGAGCGCTTCGGGGGATTGGCCGAGGCCGGGGCCGATGACTATTGCGTCGGCTTTTTCGGCGGCTTCGTCCAGAGCGCGTGTGTTGGCGATTTTGCCTAGTGCCAGGCCGATGAGTTCGGGGGTGATGCTGAGTGCCTGGGGGAGGATTGATTTGGGGACGGCGATTTGCACGAGGCCTGCGCCCATGCGGAGCGCCGCAGTGCCGGCGAGGACGGGAGCGCCGAGCATGGTGTCGTTGCCGCCGACGATGAGGACTCGGCCAAAGAGTCCCTTGTGGCCTTCGATGGGGCGGGGCGGGAGGGGCGGGAGGTTGGTGATGATTTGGAGTTTGTGCATGGCTTGAATGTAGCAGACGCAGCGCAGGTTGAGCCGTGCCCTTTGTCAGGTGGGTCTTTCGATGCTCCTTTGCTGGATTCGCATGATCAGGAATTCGGCGGGCCGGAGGGGGGCGAAGCCGACGATGAAGTTGACAATTCCCGCTGCGCGATCCGGCTCGGTGGTGGTGTCGGCATCGCATTTAACGAGGTAGGCTTCATGCGCGGTCGTGCCCTGAAATGCGCCCTGGAGAAATAGATTGTGCATGAAGCGGCCGACCGTCTGCCGGAGGATTGCCCAGAGTGGTTCATCAATGGGTTCGAATTGTGCCCACTGCGTCCCGCGCGCCAGGCTTTCTTCGATGTAGAGGGCGAGGCGACGGATGGGGATGTATTTGTATTCGTCGGCGAGACTTTCGGAGCCGCGCAGGGTGCGTGCTCCCCAAATGACATTGCCGAGGATCGGGAAGGTGCGAAGGCAGTTGATGCCGGCGGTGTTGAGGATGCCGGCCTGGTGATCGGTCAACCTGACGTCGAGCTCCTGAATGCCGTTCAGGACGGCGCTGGTTCCAGCCGGGGCTTTCCAGACGCCGCGCTGCGCGTCGGTTCGGGCGATGACTCCGGCGACAGCGCCGCTGGGGCTGAAACGGGCGACATGGTTCTGATCGAGTGGGTCGGGCTTTTTGATCCAAGGGAAATAGACGGCGACGTTGCGCGTCGACTCTCCTGCGAGCGGCGATGCACCTGCGAGCGTGGCGGCGTCTGCGTCGGCGGCGGGATCGACGAGAAGCATGGCGCGGCGCTCGACGCAGTATCGCATGGCGGCGGCGTAAACTTCGGCGGGCGTTGAGGCGCCGTCGCGCGTGTCGGGCGGAATGCAGAGGAGATTGAACAGGTCGCATTTTTCGAGTGCGTACAGGCCAGTCTGCTGGAGGCGGTCGCCGATGATGTCGGGCGCGGAGAGAGGGGTGTCGGCATTTGGGTCGGGGGCGAGGAGACGCACGATGATGGCTTGAGAGCCGCCGTTTGCGAAGAAGTCCTGGACGGCGTAGGTCATCGGGCTTTGGGAGAAGAGGCCGCCGAATTGTTCTTCGAACTGGGCGAAGCTGTGGATGGGGATGGGTTGGCTGGGCTGGCCTTTTATCGTTCGGCCGAGAAAGGCCGTGATGGACGTTGGGACACCCTGGATTGTGTGCGGGTTGGCTGGGAGCTCTTCGACGTACACGCCGGGATAGGTCGGGGCTGGCGGCATGGGTATCCCCTCTGCGAAACACTCAAAACTGGATGCTCAGGAGGAATGCGTTGGCGCGCCCGATGAGGCCGTCTTCGGCCTTGATGCAGCGGGCTACTTCTTCGGCGGCGCGGCCTACGTCTTCGGGGCGCCGTTCGCCTTCGGTCATTTCGTGCTCGAGATTTTTTTGCAGGAGATGCCGGGCCTCGTCGGTTTTGCCCGCGAGGAGGAGGAGGTTGGCGCGGGCGGTTCGTTGTTCGGCGGGATCGAGCGTGGCGATGGTTTCTTCGTAGGGGGCCGGGTCGAGGCGGATCGATTTTAGCGTGGAGACGATGGATGCATCTTCGCCGGGCGCGGTGGTGGATTTGCCGTGCTGGACGTGCGCGGTTGCGCCGGCGACCTGTTCCTTTCGAAAACGCTCGACGATGGCGCGGTCTTCCGGATAGGCGGCGGCGAGGCAGGTGGCGACGGTGATGAGGGCCTGGTCGGTGTGCTCCATAGAGGCGACGTTGAAGAGTGCCTTCGACTGGATGAGCGCCTGGGCGTAGTCGCCGGACCGAAGGAGGGCGTGGACGCGGAGTTCCTGGAAGTCGAAGACGGCGCTGGTGTCGTTTGGATCGGTGAGGATGGCCTCGAAAGCGAGGTCGGCAGCCTCGGCGTTGTGATGGCTGGTGATGAGGGCGTTGATCCAGTTGGTGCGGAGCTTGGCGAGGACGTGTTCGGGGTATTCGAAGAGGGCCTGTTTGATTTCGAGGATGAGGCCGGGGAGTTGCTGGGGTGTGGCGGATTTGAGGGCGGCGGAGACTGAGGCGGTGTCTTTTGGATTGATGGCGGCGAAGTTGGAGGTAGCGAGGAAGAAGATCGCGCTGAACGCGAGCGGGATTGCCGAGATGATGGGAGACCTTGAGGAAGGCATAATTCACTTTTCTTTGCTGTCGGGCTTGGTTGGACGGACGGAGAGGATCCAGGCGTTGGAGCGGCCGATGGAGCCGTCCTGGGCTCGGAGGCAGCGGGCGATATTTTCGGTGGCCGGGGCGAGGCGGTCTTCGTTGCAGACGGAGTAGGCGCGCTCGAAGAAATCCATGGCCTCCTTTGGTTTGTCGGAGAGAAGCAGGAGGTTGCCGCGGGCGGTAAGGCTTTCGAAGGATTCCAGGAACTGGTTGTTGATGGCGGTTTCGAAGGGTTTGGGGTCCAGCTTGATGGTGGAGAGGACGGTGGCCTGGGTGGCCGGGGGCGGGGCGGTGGCGAGCGGATCTTTGCCGGCGTAAGGCTGGGTGGTTGCGCCGGTCATCTGCTCTGCCTTGAAGCGGCTGACCGCGTCCTTGTCGTCGGGGTGGGCGACGCGCAGGGCGCTGGCGAGGCGGAGAATGGCGTCCGAGGTGTTTTGCGGGGAGCAGACGTTGTAGAGGGCCTTGGCGGTGGCGAGGGCGTCTTCGTTTCTGCCCAACAGGCGCAGAGCTTCGTAGCGAAAGGCAAGGAACGGCTCAACGACCTGGAGGTCCTGTGGAGAGAGCAGGGCGCCTTTGAGGCCAAACTCGGCGGCGACGTCGTAGCGTTTGAGCTTCATGAGGTTCTTGAAGCCTTCGTTGCGAAGGTCGTTGACTCCGGTCAGATCGAAGTTGTCGAGCTTGGCACGGAGAGCGGTGATGGCGGCTTCGGCGACGGCCGGGTCGGTGGATTCGACTAGCTGGTGGAAGGCGGGCGGTTCCGGGGGTCTGACTTTGGGGGGTGGTTCGGCGGCGAAAGCGGTGGCGGCGAGGAGGATGGGGAGGAGTATTGGGAGAAGAAACAGGCGATTCATTGGGTTGCTCCGGTTGGTTCCAAGGCGTTTTGAATGTTGATAACTGGCAATTCGATTGGGGTGCGGAAGGTGGCCGGGAAGGCGCTGCGCTTCCATGGGAGAATGGAAGCGCCGATTACGATCGGTCGTGGGGCGTCGACGGTTGCGATGGAGGGAACTTTGGCGGGGATGATTGTTACTGGGTTGGGGGCGCTCAGGATGTGCAGTTTTGGGATGGTTGCGATGCGGGATTCGGTGCGGACGGGGTTGGGTTTGTTGACCGACCGATGCCAGGGGAGTTGGGCTGTCTCAATTTTGCTGCGTCTTGGGGCGGTGACTTCCTGATGCCACGGAACCTGAGAGGGCATGGCCTGTGTGGGCTCGGGCTTTGCCAGGTTGCGACGCCAGGGGAGTTGGGCCAGGTGGAAGAACGTTGGATGGCTCGATAGCTGGGTTGGTTTGAAGAGCGTGGAATCTTTCGAGTCGGGGGTGTAGACGAAGTGGGAGGAGGGGTGTTCGGACTGGGAGGAGTGCCAGGCGTAGAGGCCGACGGAGGCGGCGGCCGCGATGGTCAGGGTGAGGAGGAGGAGGTTTTTCCTGGC